>NZ_JANOJV010000039.1:0-51424 GCF_031418915.1 Chamaesiphon sp. VAR_48_metabat_135_sub
CGCGCTCGTCGGGTTCCCCGACGGTTTAGCGCACCAAGCAGAAGAATGAAACCCAACATCTCCAGACATTTGCCAATATCTAAATTTCCGGCATTTCTACAATTACTTGAACTTGCCCAGGAACAGTATTAACAATTGCCGTTGGTTGATGTAGAGTTGCGAGAATAGTGGGTTCGCTCCAGCGGGTAATCCAGCCTGGCTGAAATCCGAAAATGACGATCGCGGCTGTTAAGATCATGGCTGGATAGCGTTCGCGCCAGGATACACCTTCTAAATTTTGGACCTTTTCTGATAGTCGTCCAAAAAAGGCTTTGTTAATCAGTAACAGATAATAAACAGCCGTCAAACCTGTACCAATCATACAGAGTAGGGTTTGCACGGGGAAGACAGGGAAAGTACTGCGGAAAATTAGAAACTCAGCCACAAAGCCTACCATCCCTGGAATTCCCGCACTCGCCATCACCGCCAATACCATCAAACTGCCAATTACAGGCATTCCCCGCTCTGGATTGAGCAAACCTTGTAAAACATTAATATCGCGAGTCTTAGTCTTCTTGTATACCACGCCGACGCACAAGAATAGAGCCGCCGAAATTAAGCCGTGACTGACCATCTGAATCATCGCGGCGGCAAAACTTAGGGGCGTACTCGCAGCGGCGGCGAGTAAGATATAACCCATGTGACTGACGGAGCTGTACGCCACCATCTTCTTCATATCTGTTTGCGCGATCGCCATCAAAGCACCGTACAATACACTAGCGATTGCCCAGTATGAGAGCCAAGGTGCGGCAATCTGCCAAGCCGCTGGAAATAGTCCCACACAAAAGCGCAGGATGCCGTAGGTGGCAAGTTTGAGCAGTACTCCAGCTAGTAAGACCGAAATCGGGGTGGAAGCTTCTACGTGGGCATCTGGGAGCCAGGTGTGGAAGGGGAACAATGGCATTTTGATGCCAAAGCCGAGTAATAATGCGCCTAATAGTAAGAACTGTTGACTCAATGGTAATGCGTGAGCTAGTTCGGGATTGTAAGTAAAGCTACTGCTACCGCCAAACCAAGCTAATCCGAGAAAGGCGGCTAAAATTAACGCACCAGAAAGAGCGGTGTAAATCAAGAACTTTGTCGCTGCATAGGCACGTTTTTGACCACCCCAAATCGCGATTAATAGATACAGCGGAATTAATTCTAGCTCGTAGGCGATAAAGAATAGGAGCAAATCTTGGGCTAAAAATACGCCAGACACCGCCGCATTTAATAATAGAATGAGACTGTAATAAAGTCGGGGTCGATCGATCTTTTCATCGCTACTATAAATTGCCACCCAAGTCAATAAACTATTCAGTGCAACTAAAGGCAATGATAAACCATCTACACCCAATCGGTAGGATAAACCTAACGCATCAATCCACTGGAAATTCTCGACGAATTGCATACTAGGATTGCTGAGATCGAACTTTGTTAATAACAACACAGTCCAACCAATTACCGCGACGGATACCCACGATGCGATCGATCTGGTTTGACTGGGATAAAAAGCTGCTAAAGCAGCTCCTAACAAAGGAACTATTAATAAAATACTCAACATAATTAAATAATTTGAAATATTAAAACCTATAATGAATGTAAGGCTGCAATGATTGTTTTGGTGTGCTACGCTCGATCGCGAACACACCCTACAGATTTAATTGTTAAAACTTCCAAAATAACCAAGCAATCATTAAACCCAAAACTCCGGCACTAACAGTAATTGTCAGTGCATAGGTTTGCATCTGACCCGATGTGCCATACTTCAATCCTTCGCTACTAAAAATTGTCGCAAACCCGACCAAATTGACGAAACCATCGACTACATATCGATCGATCCAAGCCGTCACTTTAGATAGTTTTACAACCAGCCAAACGATCGTGTTATCGTAAATTTTCTCTACATAAAAATCATAAGTTAGTAGCTCTTGAATCCAAGGTAGCGAGAGTTTAATCGGGGTGCGATCGGATCTAAAATACAACAGTCCACCAACGACAAACCCTAGTACTGTAGATAAACTAATCGAGCTATATTCCAACAGGCTAATATCGTCTAAATCTGGTAACAACGACAACTGCCACATCACCGTAGGGATCAGTAATGTAAAAACTGTTAAAAACACCATTGGTAAGGCTAATGGCCAAGGAACTTCGGGTGCTCGTCTGGTTTTAGGCTGAGTTTTGCCGAGAAATACCAAGCCAAACACGCGGGTGAGGTTAAAAGCCGTTAAACCATTCACCAGTAAGATCACCCCAATCGCCCATGGATATTCTAGCCACAGCCCTTTAAAGCCATCCTGGAACGCCCAAAACGCACCCAAAGGGAAAACGCCTGTCATTGCCAATGTACCAACGATAAACGCGATTGTCGTCGCAGGCATACTCTTAGCTAGACCGCCGAATTCGTTGACATCCTGGTTATTGGTGGTCAGAATTACACAACCCACGCTCATAAAAATTAGAGCTTTAGCGATCGCATGGGCAAATAATAAGAATAGAGCGAAACTAATCCACTTGGCCCCGATCGCAATAAATACTAATCCCAAATAAGCACTGGTGGAATAAGAGATCGTCCGCTTGATATCGATTTGCGCGATCGAAACTAGTGTAGCCCCAATTGCTGTCACCGTCCCAATTACCATCAACGTCGTCGTCACAACTGGGGAAAGATACAGAATCGGGTGAACCTTAATTAAAATATATGCCCCACCCGTAACTACCACCGAATTTCGGAGAATCGAAGCTGGATTTGGGCCTTCCATCGCCTCATCCAACCATAAGTGTAAGGGAAACTGAGCACACTTGCCGATCGGCCCTGCAATCAACGCCAAACCAATCAGCGTCGCCGTTGTGGGCGAGATATCCGTCGTATCGCACCACTTATACAGATCGTCGAAATCCAGACTACCCGCAATACTCGACAGCGCAATTACTCCCGCAAACAGGACAATATCCCCAGCTCGCTTCGTCAAAAAAGCATCCCGCGCCGCCTTGACTACTAGCGGTTGAGCATACCAAAAGCCCACCAGCAAATAAGTACACAGCGTCAGCAATTCCAGCAACCCATAACTCACCAACAGTGAATTACTAATCGCCACCATACTCATCGCGCCCTCAAAGAAGCCCACCAACGCAAAAAATCGCGCCAGTGCCCAATCCTTCTCCATATAGCCCAGGGCGAATACCTGAGCGATCAGACTCAATACCGTCACCGCCTCCATCGCGCCGACATTCACCGCTGACAGCTCAAACGTCAGATTCAACTCCAAGCCCGCCACCGTCAACCAATTCAAGACAATATGATAAGGAGTTTGATTCCAGACCAACCGAAATAAAGCAGTCCCATGAATAAACGCGATCGTTGTCATCAAAATATTCAAATAGGCTGCTGGTCTTGGTCCAGTCCGCCGTACCAGTCTAGTCATCCAAGGAATGCTAAGAATAGCTCCCAGCAAGCCATAGCCAGGTATCAACCACCCTGTATCTAGCAGCATCTGCTCCATAAATCGCGCCCAACTTAAAAATAAGTTTATGTTAAAAAATGATGTTTTAAGGTCATCCAGTAGCAAATTGGATCGCCATCATTTATTATCCATCAGTCGGGGATCGAAGTGTACAGAGTAATTTACAGCCTGCACGATACAATGTTTGACATCTGGACATCAACCCTAGTTTTGGATGGAGATGGTAGCTGTTTCTGTGGTGGGTATTTTTGCCGATGCCAGTGGTAATGTTACATAGATAGATAGATCCTCTGCTTCGGCTCCAGACATCAAAAATACTCCATCGTAAATTTCAATAATCTTTTTGACAATTTTTAAACCTATTGCCAATTCTGGATTTTCATCTGCCGATAATTTGAATTGGATAAAATTAGAGATTTCTGAATGTGGCGTATTCTGGTGACTATCTTGAAAACTAGATAATGACAAATGAAATGCATTGTCGATGATTTTACCGTGAATTTTTAAGCGAAGATTAGTTTGATAACGATCGAGGATATAATTGAATAGTTCATTGAATAACCACTCAGCTAGATCGACATTTACTGCCAACTTTGCATCCTCAATTTCACAAGTAAGATCCCTGGGTCGCGGGACTCCAGCAAATCTAGCCTTTAATATCTGCGCGATAATCGACTTCGGGATCGAGAGATCGTCGCGATTTGGGGTCGGTGTATCTACGATTAGTTGTAAATAAAACCAAAATTTCTGAGTTAATGTATGTAAATGTGCCACAGATCGATCGCTCGACTCCAAAAGTTGAAGCGTCTCTGGCAAGCTCAGGTTTTGGATATTTTGCTTCAAGTATTCTATGTTTTCGGCGATCGTACTCAAGGGTGAATTAAATTCATTAGGAAAACCAACCGCCAAATCTAAGCGAATTTCATTCAAATTATTTGATAAGGAATGAATATTGTTGCGCTGAAGTTTAGAAAAAGATTGAATTCGATCGTGTTGTTTTTTGATCCGTAGCATAGAGTTGACTCTCGCACGCAGCTCGAGACCATTAACTGGTTTGTTGACAAAATCGTCAGCACCTGCGGCTAGACAACGGGCTAAATCTTCTCTGCTAGTTAAAGCTGTCACCATAATAATCGGTACAGCAGACCATTCAGACATCAAATTGATCCGCTTGCATACTTCAATCCCATCGATACCAGGCATCATGAGATCGAGCAAGATCACATCGGGCTGGAATTTATCCAGAGCAGCGATGGCGGCTTCGCCAGAATTGGCATAGTGCAATTTATAGTTTTCACTAGTCAGCAGTATTTCAATCACGTCAAAGTTGTCTGGTTCATCATCAACGACTAAGATCGAATATTCACTCATCTGAATTAATTTGTTATATTTTCTCTAGAATGCCCATTCCAATGCTGATGTTAACTCTTTGTCTAGTCATTTTGAGTTTAATTGAGGGCATTCTAAGTTCAGCATCCTCTTCACAAATACATGCTGAACTCTATCCCGCTGCCCGTGCAATCTGAATCGGTCTTGGAGATTGTCTGTCATCCGATCGTGGTAACACCCGATCTGACGGTGATGGATGCGATGCTCCATCTGAGTGGCATCAGTGGAGTGCGTTTAGCGGAATTACAGAGCCAGCCATGTTCCAGTTGTGTTTTAATCGTCGAGGAAGGGCAACTCCTGGGTATTCTGACTCAAGGAGATATCGTGCGATCGATCGCCACACAGCGGGATTTGGGGAGTCTAGCAATTCGCGACGTGATGACAGCCAATCCAGTTACACTTAGGGCAGCGGATTTTACCGATCTGGTAGTTGCGATCGATTTACTCGATCGACATCAGATTCGCCATCTACCAGTTGTTGACGATCGAAATTGTTTACTAGGGCTATTAACTGCCGAACAGCTCCAACGTCATTTAGTTAAGGCTTTAACCGCAGAAGTATTGCAATTAGAAACCAAGGCAGTAAGTTCAAGTCATCAATTGCTCCTACTGGACTTAGATTCTCCAGCCGAAGTAGTGCGTCAAGAAGCAGCATTAACTCTCAAAGAATCCCAGCAATTTTTGCAAACTGCGATCGAAACCTTCCCACTCGCAGTCTTTTGGAAGGATCGAGAATCTCGCTTTCTGGGTTGCAACCACAACTTTGCTCGAGATGCCAATTTGAGATCGCCCGCAGAAATCATTGGCAAGACTGACTACGATCTAGCTTGGGACGCATTTGAAGCTGATGGCTACCGCGCTGACGATCGACAAGTAATCGACTCAGGTGTGCCAAAATTGGGGATTATCGAAACCCAGATGCGGGCAGATGGTACCTCGATTTGGGTTGAAACCAACAAAATCCCGTTGCGAAATGTCAACGGTGAGACGATCGGCATCTTGGGGACTTATCAAGATATTACCGATCGCAAGCACGCCGAAACCCAGCTACACAGAACAGCGGAAATGGAGGCTGTATTGCGAGAAATTACCCAACGGATTCGTCAATCATTGGATCTGTCGATCGTGTTTGAGACTGCTGTAGCAGAGATCCGCGCATTTATGAAAACCGATCGAGTTGGGATCTTTAGATTCCAATCCGATTCCAACTTTGATGATGGTGAATTCGTGGCTGAATCAGTAGGTGACGAATTTGAACCGATTTTGGGCGTAAAAATTCACGATCCTGATTTTGGCGACAAATTGGCGCGTCACTATCAAAAAGACAAAATTAATATTGTCGAAGATATCCATACGGCGGGATTGCTAGATGGCGAGATTCAGATTTTAGCCAATTTTCAGGTGCAAGCCAATTTAGTCGTACCCTTGCTCAATGGCCCAAAATTGTGGGGTTTGCTCTGTATCCATCACTGTTCGGCACATCGAGCTTGGCAAGAGATCGAGATTAATTTTATTAACCATATTGCCGAACAGATTGGGATTGGCATTCAACAAGCTACCCTCTATGAAAAAGTCCAGTCAGAACTAGAAATCCGCTGGCAGGCAGAAGAGTCGATGGCCCACCAATTGCGCCAGCAGCGAATATTAGGGGAAATTGCCGAACAAATCCGTAACTCGCTAAAAGTAGAAGAAATTTTGGCGACAGCCACCAGGCAAGTTAAAGAATTAATGATGGTCGATCGGGCGACGGTAGCTAAGTTATTGCCTAATGGTAAAATTCGGGCAATCGAAGAAGCCGTCTCGCCCAAATATCCTCAAGTGCTGAGGATGAGTTGGAACGATGACGGATTCAGTAATGAAGCATTTGCATTCTATTTGCAGGGTAAAGCCCGCACTGTTTTTGATGTGAGCCAAGATACCTGGTCGTCAAGCTGGCAAGAAGATCTAACGATGGCAAAAGTTAAGTCCAAAATTGTCGCACCGATTTTACTACCATCTGGACATGGCGAAACTCCTCGCTGGGTTAGTGGTGACACCCAGCTATGGGGACTACTGATCGTCGATTCGTGTGGTTCCCATCGTCACTGGCAACCTGCGGAAGCCCAATTACTCCAGCAAATTGCCGACCAATTAGCGATCGCGATTCACCAGGCAAGTCTATTCGAGCAGTTGCAAGCAGAATTGGCAGAACGCAAGCAAGCAGAATCACAATTGCGTGAAAGCAACCAAGAACTTGCCCGCGCTACCCGGCTCAAGGATGAGTTTTTGGCGAGCATGAGTCACGAGCTTCGCACCCCGCTCAATGCCATTCTCGGTATGTCTGAAGCCCTGCAAGCATCAGCATTCGGACCCATCGACGATCGACAACGCAATTCGATCGCCACGATCGAAAGAAGTGGCAATCACCTACTGACTTTAATTAATGACATTCTCGATCTATCTAAGATCGAGGCCAATAAATTTCAGCTCGAATTGACAGATGTATCGATTCACTCTCTCTGCCAGAATAGTCTGTTATTTATCAAAGAACTCGCCCACCAGCGGCAAATTCGAGTCCAGATCCAATTGCCCGAGTATCTCGAACAGCTAAATATTCACGTAGACGATCTCCGCTGCCGTCAAGTCTTAATTAATTTACTCAGCAATGCGGTTAAATTTACGCCAGAAGGGGGGAGTGTTTCGTTGGATGTGCGGGTGGTGGAGAGTGGGGGAGTTGGGGAAGATGCGATCTCAGTTGAGCAACACTCTTTGACACAAACGCCGTGGCGAATTGTTTTCTCTGTGATTGATACAGGTATCGGCATTGCCTCCGAAAATATGGATAAGCTATTTCAGTCCTTTGTCCAAATCGATAGTAATCTCAGTCGCCAGTACGCGGGGACAGGATTGGGGTTGGCATTGGTCAAACGGATTGTCGAAATGCATAGTGGTAAGATTACAGTCGATAGTACAGTAAATCTGGGCAGTTGTTTTAGGGTATCGTTACCTTTCCATCCTAGCTCCGAGATGGTTGTTTCCCCATCATTGCCCCCCCTAGTCTATTCCCTCCCTCCAGCGGCTGATGACACTCCGACAATTAGACCCAAAGCACTAATTTTGGTGGTGGAAGATAACGAGGCAAATATGGAAACGATGACAGGCTATTTGACAAGTCGTGGCTATCGTCTGATGGAGGCAGTAAATGGACAGCAGGCAATTTCTATGCTGGAAGACAGCACCAACGATCGGCTGCAGATCGACTGTCCCGACATTATTTTGATGGACATTCAGATGCCAGGAATGGACGGGTTTGAGGCAACTAGACGCATTCGCCAGATCCCTGAATGTGCCCAGATGCCGATCGTCGCCTTGACAGCCCTAGCGATGCCCGAAGATCGCCAAAAATGCCTAGATGCTGGAGCCAGCGAATATGTAACGAAACCTGTCAAACTGGGTCAACTCGTTTCAACGATCGAAACACTACTACGCGACGATTAACAGCGTGTCAATCTATACATATCTCTCAAAAAAAGCGCAATTAGCATAAGTTTTTCTATCAAATCATTGTTAGATCGCGCAATTTTTTTGTACCAGTTGTTACAAAAAGTTAACTTAATCATTTATTTATCGATAACCGATTGTCGATCGGTTATCTTTTTTTACATCTATACGTAGTTGTCAATCTTAATCTAAATACTTTTTAAATGTAAAAATATAAATTTTAATCCATCAAAAGCACTCTCAGTAAAAGATTTAATGAGATCGATCGATCTGGCATGTCAAATTTAGATAAGTTCCAAGATGAGGATACTTGGTAAAAAAAACAACAAGTGTTTTGTTTTTATATTCATGTGCTAAGATTGCATCAAGTGTTTTAAAGACCGAAAAATAAAAATTTGTTCATCTAAATATTGGGGTTTACCATGATTAATTCTGAGAACATCTTTGCAGCATCGAGGTCGATCGATCCATTAAAAAATCAACCTGAGATCGAGCGTCATTCCCAAGTAGGATTCGATCCAGAACAACTAATATCCAACAAACCAACCTATTTTGAAGTCGGTGTCGAGAAAATAACAGCCTTATGTAATGCGCTGGACATGACTGCAAAAACTGCCCAAGTTGTCGAAGTTTTTCGGGTGATGACTTCCTCTTGGGGCGAACGCCAAATTGGTGAGACTACTAATTGGCCGTGTGATGTCTCCGATGATGGCTCCCCCTTTGAATTTTCGATCGCCTTAGACCCCAAACAGGCAGAACTCCGCATCTTGGTAGAAGCCCAAGGCAGCGATCCCAATCTCCAGTCCAATTGGCAAGCCGGACTAGCTCTCAATCAAGATTTAGCAACCCACTTTAATGTTAGTCTCGATCGCTTTGGGCAAATTGAAGACTTATTTGTGCCGACAAATCCCGCTGCAAAATTCTCGATGTGGCACGCTGCCTGCTTTTATCCCGACAAAGAGCCAGCATTCAAGCTCTATCTCAATCCCCAAGCCCAGCAACAGAGCCGAGCGGCTGCGGTGGTTGAAGAATCTCTAGTCCGTTTAGGTTTCCTTCATGCTTGGCCAGGATTGGCTGAAATCGCTGCTCAACGCGGCCCCGACCAAGACGAATTCCCATACTTCTCTATAGATCTGGCTGCCAATTCAAAGGCGCGGGTCAAAGTCTATGTGCGTCATAAGGATGCTACGGTAGCGGATCTGGAAAGAGCATTGAGTTTAGCTGATAATTATGTTGTAGGAGCTGCAACAGAATTCTGTCAGGCGATGGCAGCGGGTCAAAGCTCATTCTCAGCCAAGCCAGCAATCTCCTCTTTTTCCTGGATTGAAGGGAATGATGCCACTCCATCAATTGGAACACTGTTCTTACCAATCTCTAGCTATGCTCCTGACGATCGAGCTGTATGCGATTGTCTCGATCTATATTTAATCCAGCATAGTCTTCCAGTCGCTATCTACAGCTCTGCACTCAAAACCTTTGCAACACGTCCTCTGGAAGCAGGAATGGGAATGCATTCCTATATTTCATTACGTCAAGAGAAGCAGCAACGACGAGTAACTGTTTACCTGAATCCAGAAGTAAATGCAGTTAGATCTCCAAACGCAAAAGTTACCTCACAATCAGTACGATGCTTACCATCTCTGGAAGAGATAGTCTGGCATTATGAAAACTATTCAATAGCCGACCACCCATTCTTGCAACGATTGCAACGAGAACCAGTTAATCAACAGCATATCTGGCTGATACTAATGAATCTTCGTGAAGCGGCCAGTCACTTTAGCCGTCGTCTCGCCAATATTATTGCTCGGATTGATGATGAGCGGATTCGTTGCATTCTTGTCAAGGAGTTAAACGATGAACTAGGATCTGGAAATATCGAAAGGATTCACAGAAAGCTCTTTGAGCAAATGATAACTGGGATCGATTCTTGGCGAATGAAGTCTTTCACCAACGAAATGCTGGTGCCAGGAAAAAAACTCAATCAATGTCTAGAGGAAATTTATTTAGATTCCAATCCCTACTTAGGAGTGGGAGCAGGTCTTATGATGGAAGTTCATGGTAAGCAGTTCACGCTGTGGTTGGGTCAGGAATTTCGGAAAACAACTGTGGATCTTTCTACAGTCCTGTGGCTGACACTGCATGAAGAATTAGAGATCGATCATGTCGATGAATCTCTTGTTATTACTCGTTTTGTTGCTGATTCAGAAGAAGGCGTAGCAGCAGCAAGACAAGGAATCGATCGGGCTTGTGTTGCGTCATGGAGCTTCCTTGATGGTTTATATCGTCTCTGCTATGGTGCATCGCCAGTAACTGTCTAAATTTATCCTTTAACCCATTATTGCAATCTAGAGGCAGATTAGACCCCCAGCAAAATTCTTTGTAGGGGGTCTTTCAATCCGCTTTTTATTAGTCAGCGACACTTTTCGCTACGCGGACGTTAAAATTAGTGCAAATATTGGTCTAACCGAAAAATATTTAATATTACTTACACTCGATCGACATTACACCCAGTATTTTGGGCAGAATATAAAATATATACTAAAAGCCGTAGTAACTTACTAAATAATACATTTCCACCAAATTGGGAGCTTGTAAGTAAGACTAATCTATTTGCTGTAGTTAGTATCACTGTATATTGGGGACTGGATGATGACTACCACAATCAACTTAGCAGGATATTCGGTCTCAAAAGAACTGCGTGTCGGCACTCGGACCTCCGTCTATCTGGGAATGCGAGATCGAGATGGATATCCAGTCAGGATCGAGGTCTTGAGCAATCCATTTCCCCGATCTCAAGAGCTGCTCCAACTCCGCAATCAATACACGATTACCAAAAATCTCGATCTCCCCAACATCATCAAAACTCTGGCACTGGAAACCTTCCATAACTCTTATGCCCTAGTCACAGAGGGTTTTGAAGGTATTTCACTCAAAGATCTATTGTATCGCCAGGGTGGACTGGGATCTAATTCGCAAACATTGACCCTATTCCTGAAGATTGCGATTCAAATTGCGGAGGGATTGGCTGGGTTGTATCATCATCGGATCGTTCACAAAGATATCAAACCCGATAACATCTTATTCAATTCAGAGACACAACAACTAAAACTGATTAATTTCAGTATTGCCTCATTCTTACCCAGAGAAACTCAATCAATTCAAAATGTCACTGCACTGGAAGGGACACTAGCATACATGGCACCGGAGCAAACCGGACGCATGAATCGTGGGATTGACTATCGTAGCGATTTTTATGCATTAGGTGTGACTCTATACGAACTATTGACGGGAGAGTTGCCTTTTGATACCAATGAGCCGATGAAATTGGTGCATTGTCATCTTGCGCGGGAACCAATCCCTGCGCATCTCATCAACCAGGAGATCCCCGCAATTATCTCCCAGATTGTCAGTAAGTTGATGGCAAAAAATGCTGAGAATCGCTATCAAAATGCACTGGGATTAAAATACGATTTAGAGACTTGTTTGGCTCAATTGCAAGAGACAGGAAAGATTGCATCATTTGCTTTGGGAGATCGAGATCTAAACGATCGGTTTATTATTTCCGAACAACTTTACGGTCGAGAATTGGAGATTTCAGTATTATTAAATGCTTTTGAAAGAGTCAGCAATGGTCAGGCTGAAATGATGTTAGTAGCTGGCTATTCAGGAATTGGTAAAACTGCTATAATCCAAGAGATTCACAAACCAATACTGCGTCAGCAGGGTTACTTCATCAAAGGTAAATTCGACCAGTTTCAGCGGAATATTCCCTTCTCAGCTTTTGCCCAAGCCTTCCGCAATTTAGTTTGGCAATTACAATCGGAATCAGATTGCCAAAGAGAAATATGGAAAACAAAAATTCTCGACGCAGTTGGCGAACATGGGCAGGTACTAATCGATCTGATTCCCGAATTAGAATTCATTATCGGGAAGCAACTTCCTGTGCCAGCATTAGTTGCCAGTGCAGCCCAGCAACGCTTTAATGTGTCGATTCAGAAATTTGTGCGCGTATTTGCTAGCATAGAACATCCTCTAGTGATTTTTATCGACGATTTACAATGGGCAGATTTATCGTCGCTAAATCTCCTCAAATTGTTGATGCAAGATGTTTCATTTCTTCTAGTGCTAGGGGCTTATCGGGATAATGAAGTCTCGCAGATTCATCCATTGACATTAACGGTAGATGAAATCCGAAAAATTGGGGCAACGGTGAATACAATTATGATTCAACCTCTCAAATTTCCCGATCTTAATCGATTAGTTGCAGACACCTTAAATTGCAATCTAGATCTGGCTGAACCCTTAGCAAAATTGGTCGAACAAAAAACTCATGGCAATCCTTTCTTTGCCACCCAATTTTTGAAAGCACTATATGAAAGTGGACACATTACCTTTGCCCCCAGATCCCAGACTTCTTTAAGAAGTCTGGGATCTGAGATCGGTGGTTGGCAGTGCGATCTGACTCGAGTCAGATCCGAAGCTCTCACTGACGATGTAGTAGAGTTTATGGCATTGCAGTTGAAACTTTTACCGCAGCCAACTCAGGAGTTACTAAAGCTGGCTGCCTGCATCGGGGCGCAATTCGATCTCAAAACTCTAGTCATTGTTTCGGAAAATTCCTTCCAAGATATGGCTGTATCGATTTGGAAAGCATTAGAAACAGGCTTGCTGATTCCGACTACGGAGATGTATAAGTTTTTTACACCATCAGATGCCGAATTAATGTTCGATCTATCGGCAAATCCAGTTTATCGCTTCCTGCACGATCGCGTCCAACAAGCAGCTTACTCTTTGATTCCCGATTGCGAAAAACCAGCAACTCATCTCAAAATTGGACGGTTACTCGAAGATAGTACAGAGATTCCCTTAGCAGAAAAGCTGTTCGATTTAGTGGGGCATTTAAATCTAGCGAAAGAATTAATTACCACACCAAGCGATCGACAATTCTTTGTCGATCTTAACTTTAGTGCGGGTAAAAAAGCAAGAAATTCTATAGCTTATGCTGCGGCAAATATTTACTTTCAAACAGGGATCGAACTGCTCTCCGATGATTGCTGGGAAACTCACTATCAGTTGACTCTAGATCTCCATGTTGCGGCTGCTGAAGCTGCTTATTTGGCAGGCAATCTCGATCGGATGGAAGAGATCGCGATGGTAGTAATGGAATCTGCACAGACAATTTTAGATAAAGTTGAAATCTACAAAATTCAAGTTGCCGCACATACTGCCAATGGCAAAATGCAGGAGGCAATCTCCAAAGGGATTGGGGCACTCTCTCAATTGGGAATTGAAATACCTATTACCCCTGACGCAGCAAAGACTGGCGAATCGCTACAAATTCTTGAGAGTCAACTCGAAGGCAGAAGAATTGAAGATATTGTAGATCTACCTGTGACGAGCGATCTCCAAACTCAAAAAACGATGGAACTGTTAGCCGATTTAGGCGCACCTATTTTTATTAGTATGCCAGCGTTAATGCCTATTCTTAGCTCTAAAATGGTGAGTCTATCACTCCAGTTCGGCAATACAGCAACATCGGCGTTAGGGTATATCAACCATAGCTTAGTGCTGACTAGCTTTTTCGCAGATGTGCAAACTGGTTATCGTTTTGGTAAGTTGGCACTGGCTTTAATGAATCGCTTTGATGAGCCAAAAGTACATAGCACGACTTCATTTCTATTTGCCAACTGGATTCAACATCGCAGTGAATTTCTCCGCATGGTGATGCCAACATTGAAGTATGGGTATACCGTTTTTATGGAAACTGGTGACTTTCTCAACGCTGGCTATAGCATCAGTTGTTATTTTGATGCCAATTGGCTTTCTGGGGCAGAACTGGATACTTGGGAAGCAGAAATATTACCTTACAGTCAAGAATTAGAGCGAGTGAAACAATATTCAGCGCGAGCTTATCTGGAGATGAAGCGGCAGATAGCACAAAACTTGATGGTGGGTGGGAGTCAGCCAGACTGTCTGGTTGGAGATGCTTACGATGAAACGGTGATGATTCCCAAACATCTGGAAGATGGCGATCTGACGGCCCTCGCTTATGCCCATATCTACAAATTGATGCTGGCGTACTTATTTAATAGTTACAAGGCTGCGCGAGAGAATATTACCCAAGGGCAACAATATTTGATGGCAGTCTCAGGGATGATTCCGATTCCGGTGTTCCACTTTTACGCAGCTTTGACACATTTAGCCTTGTTTGCGGAACAGTCAGAACAAGATCGCGCAGAAACACTCGTCCAAGTAGAGATCCATCAAGGCACGATCGAAGAATGGGGCAAAAATGCGCCGATGAATTATCATCATAAATGGCATCTCATTGAAGCCGAAAAACAACGGGTATTGGGCAATAAAGATGGTGCAATCGAACATTACGACCTCGCGATTGCTGGTGCCAAAGAGCATGAATTTGTCCAGGAAGAAGCCCTTACCAACGAACTAGCTGCCAAGTTTTATCTAGACGAGGGAAGAGAAAAGTTGGCTCAGGTGTATATGATGGAGGCGTATTACTGTTATGTCCGTTGGGGTGCAAAAGCTAAAATAGCGCAGTTAATCGCACTCTATCCTCAACTCCTCGAAACGATCCTGCATCCAGATCGCGCTGAAATTTCCTGCGTGGAGATGTCTACTAGTGCGACTTTCGGGGCTAACAACTCTGAATTTTTAGATTTTGATAGTCTACTCAAAGCCTCCCAAACCGTTGCAGGGGAAATTGAATTCGACCGATTATTGGGAACTCTACTCAACATCATCATTACTAATGCTGGAGCCGATAAGTGTGTCTTGCTACTCAAACAAGAGTTGGAGTTGCAGGTTGTCGCACTGGTAGAAGGAGTGGAAGATCCGCAACTATTGACACCAACATCACTAGCATTTAGTCAAGATGTGCCGATTAGTATGATAAATATAGTGCAGAATAATTTGACACCAATCACAATCGGCGATGTACTCCAGGATCGGCAGTTTTCCAGAGATCCTTATATTCAGCAATCTCAGCCTAAAAGCATCCTCTGTATGCCGATCTTACATCAAGGTCAGTCGATCGGGATCTTATATCTAGAGAATCATCTCACAACTGCTGCATTTACTAGCGATCGAGTAGAAATGCTGCAAATACTCACCAACCAAGCGGCTATTTCGATCGAGAATGCCAAACTTTACCGTCAATTGCAAGGAGCAGTAGAACTACTCGAACAAAAAGTTGAAGAGCGCACCGCCGAACTCAAAGTTGCTAAGGAAGCAGCCGAATCTGCAAATCGCTCCAAGACTAGTTTCTTCAACAACATTAGTCACGAACTCCGTACACCTCTCAACTCCATCTTGGGCATGTCAGAGGGGTTGCAAGAACAAGTACATGGTGCTCTTACCGAAAAGCAACTACGATGCCTCCAAATCATCAACAGTAGTGGCACTCATCTGCTAGAATTGATCGACGATCTGCTCGATTTGGCAAAAATGGAAGCTGGAAAGCTAGAACTACATTGCGAATCAACCAATCTCCGTCATCTATGTAATTCCAGTCTCGTATTTGTCAAGCAGCAGGCTTTCCAAAAACGGATTCAACTGGAACTAAATCTCCCTGAAGATCTGCCTACTGTGTTACTGGATGAACGCCGGATGCGCCAAGTTTTGATTAACTTGCTCAACAATGCTGTCAAATTCACACCAGAAAATGGGTGTGTTAGCCTAGAAGTAATCCATATAGTTGCCACTGAAACGACAGATCACGAGTGGATTCAAATTGCTGTAAGTGATACAGGCATGGGGATTGCACCGGATAATCTCGATCGACTGTTTCAGCCCTTTGTCCAAATCGATAGTGCTTTTAACCGCCAAGCTCGGGGGACAGGATTGGGTTTAAATCTGGTACGGGAGATTGTCGAATTGCACGGTGGAAGAGTTAGTGTCACCAGTGAAATTAATGTTGGTAGTCGGTTCACTGTCGATTTACCCTGCGGCAGTATGCCATTTATCCTCCCACTAGATCTTGATAATCGCAGCCAGAACCAGTGGGTACCTATCAATCACCCTACATGCTAATTGTGTCATCAGCAAGGCGTTTTCATGAATAGATACTTTAACTTAATTCAGATTTTTTGGAAAACAGCGATCGCCGCAGAACTAGAATATCGACTGAATTTTGTCTTTGCAGCACTGAGTAGCTTGGGTGGACTTGCTGGCAGTTTATTCAGTTTATTTTTGTTTTATCAAAAAGGCTATAATTTTCATGGCTGGCGGTGGGAAGAGGCATTAATTGTTGTCGGTATCTTCACCTTTCTAGAGGGATTTTCTAGTGCATTTCTATCACCTAATCTCAACCGAATTGTCAAACACGTCCAAAATGGCACTCTGGATTTTGTGTTGCTCAAGCCGATTAGTTCGCAATTTTGGCTGTCTTTTCATAGTTTCTCCTTGTGGGGATTGCCAGATATGCTGTTTGGGTTGACGATTATCTTTTATGCTGGGAGTCTGTTGGGCGTAAGTGTCGGTGCTTATCTAATCAGTGCTGTGCCACTATTATTTGGGATGCTAATTCTTTATAGCCTCTGGTTTATCCTCGGCTCGACGAGTATTTGGTTTACCAAGATTTACAACATTACGGAAGTTTTGCGAGGTTTACTGGATGCCGGACGCTTCCCGATCGGGGCTTATCCGCCCGCTTACCGCTTCTTTTTCACCTTTGTGGTTCCAGTTACGTTTTTAACTACTGTGCCTGCCCAGACTCTCTTAGGCCGTGGAGATCCGGTATGGATCTTTAGTGGTGGCTGTTTGGCTGTTGTACTGCTAATTTTGTCAAATCGCTTTTGGCAGTTTGCACTGAGATTCTATACGAGTGCTTCTAGTTAGAGATTCGGAACTTGGGATTCGGGTTTGGGTTCTGGGTTTAGCTGAATTGTTTGGCAATCGAGTCTGTTCTCGCTGCCATAATCAAATCGTTAAGATGTAGACCACCGACTGTATGTGTCCACCATGTCACCGTGACTTTACCCCACTCTGTCAACAGTGCGGGATGGTGAGCCTCTGTTTCAGCAACATCGCCAACAGCATTAGTAAATGCGAGTGCAGTTTTAAAATCTTTGAATTTATACAATCTTTCAATCCGTTGTTCGCCATTGACTTCAAACTGACACCAATCGGGAATCTGCGGTTGAAAAGCAGCAATTTCCGCAGGCGTAGCCGCAGCTTCACCACCATGACAAGGGACGCATTTTTGCTGGGTTAAATCTGTCATAACTAATTTCCTGTGAAATGGTACGAGTTGTTCGGGATTCGGGATTCGGGGTTCGGGGTTCGGAAAAATACAAGCATTTTTCCTTCTACCCTCTACCCTCCATTCCCTAATCTCTACATCAAATTTTAAGCTGGGTTTTCGGTTTCGATCGTCGAAGGCGAGACTTGCGCTGATGGACTCTCTGCAGGTGCAGAGGATAGTTCGAGGAGTTCGGGAACTGTTACAAATTTATAGCCCTCAGCACGAAGTTTAGCGATGATTTGGGGTACAGCTTTAGCCGTATTAGAATGACTACCGCCACCATCATGCATTAGGACAATTCCCCCAGGAGTAGCCTGGGCGAGAACCGTTTTGAGCATCGCTTCTGGGGTCGGACGCGTTGGGCGACTATCACCGGTATCCACCGACCACATATTAACGGAATATTTGTGTTGTTGAGCATAGGCAACTAAACCATTGGTCAATGCACCACCAGGTGGTCTGAAGTAGGCTGTCTCAACATTTAAGACATCTTTGATGATTTTGGCAGTATCTTCGATTTCTCGTTGAGCGACCAGGGGACTCATCTTGTGATACCAGTGGTGGAGAGTATGATTGGCGATAACATGACCATCTGCGAGGACTTTCTTGCCGATTTCGGGGAAAGACTTCAGCGGCTGACCGATCATATAGAAAGTCGCTTTAATATTTTCTTGCTTGAGAGTTGCTAAAATTTGTTCGGTAGTTTCTGGCCAAGGGCCATCATCGAAGGTCAGCGCGATTACTTTCTGTGCATTTGCTACAGGCGCGTCTTTGATAGTTTTGGCTTGAAAGCTGTTGGGGACATCAAAGTTCATCGGGATGCTGCTGGCAATTGTGCTGGTCACATCCACAGTTTTGGCAATGCCTGTATTGGCAATCAACGCATCCGCAGGTACACCACTAAAAATAGCATGAAGTATTGCGACTACTGCACAAGAAACGGCGGCGATCGCTAGCCATAGTGTTTTACCAGGTAGTAATCGTTTAGTATAATTTTGATGTTCACCTCTAGCCAACTTAGCAACTCCTGACATGTATAAAATGGTTTAATCTGGGATCTGTTATGCCGATCGCAATAACTCTTCCAATTTTTGAACGATTAATTCGGGTTTAATTATCCCGCATCTGGAGGCGAAATATTTTGGCGGGGCGAAAAAAGTTTCTATTCCAGGTAGAAAGTATCAACACAGAAACTTTGCCGATCGCTAATCCAGTCTAATTATACCAAAACATTTAGGCAAACTTATTAGTTTTCTCCATAGGACACTGCCAGCAAAAAGGACACGGATCTTTCTGGCAGATAGAGTGGATCGATCGCCAAAATTTGGGCAATCTAAGCAAGAGTATAGCCCAAAATTATTGAGTCGATCGATCCTATGGTAAATTCCCGTAACTTTCCAGCCCCACCGCCACCAAGTCCCAGTTTATCCGCTCATTTTCCCCCATTACCACCGAGTCCAACGATGGTAGCCACTCCCCCCATCACCTACCACCTACCCCCAGGACAACCGAGTATTGGCGCGTTGGTATCGCAAGCTTTTGATGCTGGTTATTCAGATGTCCATGTTGGCGTTGGGGAAATCCCAAGATTTCGCAATCGTGGTGAAATTGAAACAACTGATTACCCCGAAACCGATCTGCCCACTTTTATGGCTTGGTTGCATGAAGTTTTGAGTGAAGCAGAAATTAGCACATTTCAAGCTAGTTTAGACTTTGATGGGGCGACCCAGTATGAGTTTGCACGGGTGCGGATCAATGTATTTGACTCTCTCTATGGCTATGCCATGGTCATGCGACTAATTCCGATGCAAATTGCGACTCTTGAAGAATTGCGTTTACCCGCAGTTTTCCGCGATGTCTGTCACTATCATAAAGGTCTAATTCTCGTCACGGGGCCGACAGGTTCGGGTAAATCGACGACGATGGCGGCGATGGTAGACTATATGAATAAAGAGATGCCGCGTCACATTATCACGATCGAAGATCCGATCGAATTTATTCACAAAAGTAAACGTGCCTTGATCAAACATCGGGAAGTTGGTGCAAACACACTCAAGTTTGATACGGCATTGAAAGCCGCACTACGAGAAGATCCTGATGTGATCTTGGTCGGGGAAATGCGAGATCGAGAGACGGTCAATACCGCGCTCAAAGCCGCACAAACTGGTCACTTAGTCATCGGTACTTTGCACACCAACAGTGCGATTAAAACCATCGAGCGGATTCTCAATCTGTTTAAGCCAGAAGAACAAGCCGTGATGCGTGTCTCCCTGGCAGAATCTTTAGTTGCAGTGATCTCACAAGGTCTGTGTCGGACTACCGATGGTAAGCGAGCAGCTTATCACGATATCTTAGTTAATACCGAAACTGTCAAAGACTACGTTCGCGACGGTAAATACGATGAAATCGCCCCATTGATGACAGACGGTGAATTTGACGGGATGATCACCATGAATAAATCCCTATTCGCCCTCTATCAAGAAGGTCGCATCACAGAGGAAACCGCCCTGGAACTCTCGCCAACAGCGAATGAAATGGCAATGATGTTACGCGGTAAAGTATAAACTCAAAGTAGAATGGGAACACAAAACTTAATTAAAAGTCATGAACTGTTATAAGTCTTCATGCTTTTAATTAGGGTTCTTTAATCTATGTCTAAATATACATTTCCAAAATCGAGCGGTTCAAAGCAACGCCTTGCAATCGCCGCAACTCTAGGTATCGCAATCGTTTCGGCTGGTATTTTCAGTAGTATGTCCAGCCATGCCCAAAATGGTACCTCTGGAACAACGACTACCCCAACGGTAACCCCCACCCAAAAGCCTAGCGATGGTTCGATGGGCAAACCAGACGGGACGAAAATTCCAACAGGAGGAATGTCAAAGCCTAGCACAATGCCTGATGGTGGGATGTCCCAGCCTAGCACAACGCCCACAACAACAGCTCCTGCTGGGAAAACGATCGTTGATGTTGCCGCTGGGAATAAATCTTTTACCGTATTGGTGAAAGCACTCAAAGCAGCAAATTTAGTGGAAACCTTATCTGGCGAAGGACCTTATACCGTATTTGCACCTACTAACGAGGCTTTTGCAAAACTACCCAAAGGTACTCTTGCAAAACTGCTCAAACCTGCCAACCAAGAGCAACTCAAGCAAATTCTTACTTACCATGTTGTGTCTGGTGCTGTAACCTCGAAGATGCTCAAGTCAGGTAAAGTTGACACAGTTGAAGGCAGTCAGATTACGGTCAAGATTAAAGGCAAAAAGGTGATGATTAATAATGCTAATGTCACAAAAGCCGATCTCAAAACTAGTAACGGTGTGATTCACATCATCGATCGAGTGATTATGCCTCCGACTAATTAGCCCAAGTTGCTAGTTATAGGTTTTTAGTGAGATGGGTGTTAGGTTTTAGCTGTTAGGTATTAGGTTTTATCCCATCGCTAATACCTAATACCCAATACCTAATACCCAAATCTTTAACCTTGGTTATAACTAGCAACTTACGTTACCAAGCTAGGGATCTCCAGCGTCAACCGAAATTAGTAGCAGATTTTGATCGGCATTTATGACCGAATAGATTAATAATAATGTAAAGTTTTTTGAACAGATATACTTTTTTTTAGACAGATTATCTATATTAATAAGACCAGCTTAAATTGATCCCCGACATGGGATTGACCAAAACGTATCAGTTTTAGCCAGTATCCATCTAGATAGCCGGAGCCAATAAAATGCAGTTAACTCACAATCGCACCATCCCTAAAAGTCGTTACGTCGCTACAGCCAAGAGCTTCTTGATTTGGTGTTTTGCGCTGACAGTGACCCTGTTAGTAGTTGGTTTCCCATTAGTTGTGTTGATGGCTACTGTTGGAGCGTTACTTTCAATTACATTACACCCGATTCTTCCTGTCAGTGCGGTTTTACTAGTCGCTGGTGGCACGATCGCGCTAAACATTCTCGCTGTAGTCGTTGGGGCTGGAGTCCTCACCGCCAAAGGTATTCATCCTCAGGAAGTCCGCTGGTTGAGTTGGTTGCACGGTGATGCAAATCCTGTTAGTACAACTGTCTATGCCACCTGCCCACTGACTTGTGATATTGATTCTTAACAGTATCTTCCTGTCGATCGATTCCTCTCATCTATCTCACCTCCAGCTCGGCAACAATCCGAGCTTTTTTGTGTTCTTTTTTACCATATAGTCATATATGTCCCCGACTTCTTCAAGAAGTTGGGGATATGTCCAAGGTAGGATGATATTAATATGTAAACTTAGATTCTTCTAAGTCACTACTACAAGGTCGAAGATTTCACTGAGTTATCTAATCCGCACTACCTACTAGCTTATGATTCGCATCTGTTTTACACTCGGAACTCGTCCTGAGGCAATCAAACTAGCCCCTGTGATTCGGGCATTTCAGTCATCGAGTAAATTTACAACACAGGTAGTGTTAACTGGGCAACATCGGGAGATGGTAGCGCAGGTAATGGAGATTTTTGACTTGAAAGCCGATCGAGATTTGGATATTATGCAGCATCAACAAACGCTGACAGATATTACCCAGCGCAGTTTACAGGGGTTGGAAAAATTATTTAAAGAGATCGAACCCCAACTGGTCATCGTTCAAGGTGATACTACTACTGCCTTTGCTGCCGCCCTAGCAGCATTTTACCAACAAATCCCGATCGGACATGTCGAAGCCGGATTGCGGACGGATAATATCTATAACCCCTTTCCCGAAGAAGCCAACCGCAGATTAATTTCCCAAATTGCCCAATTACATTTTGCTCCCACCTATCTAGCTGTCGAAAATCTTCAAAAATCTGGAGTCACAGGCGAAATTCACGAGACGGGAAATACCGTCATTGACGCACTCCTCACCGTCGCCAAATCCCAGCCTGCTTGCGATATCCCTGGCTTAGACTGGAGCAAATATCGTACCATCCTCTCCACCGTTCACCGTCGCGAAAATTGGGGCGAACCATTACAGCATATCGCCGCTGCAATGCTGCAAATCTTAGAGAAATTCCCCGATACGGCACTATTACTACCCCTACATCGCAATCCTACCGTGCGGGAACCCCTGACCCAAATTTTGGGCGATCATCCGCGTGTCTTTCTCACCGAACCCCTCGATTATAGTCAACTCGTTGGTGCGATCCAACGCAGTTATCTGCTCCTCTCCGACTCTGGTGGGATTCAAGAAGAGGCTCCGAGCTTGGGTAAACCCGTATTGGTATTAAGAGATACTACCGAGCGTCCTGAAGCCGTTACAGGCGGAACGGCGAAGTTAGTCGGTACGGATACCGCCAGAATTACCGCCGCCGCGAGTGAATTACTTAGCAATCCTCAAGCTTATCAAGCAATGGCAACAGCAATAAATCCGTTTGGAAATGGAACTGCTTCTGCACAGATTCTTACTGCTGTGGAGCGGTTTTTTGGGGTTTGAATTTACTAATTGGTACAATACAGACATGATTCGCTAAACCGTCGGCTCTGCCGACGAGCGCGAATCGCTGTTTTGTCGGTTTTTGATTCGGGGGAACCCCCGAATCAAACCGCCGCTTCATGAATTGCCGCTACCAGTTAATTGGCTTAACCTACGTTTCTCAGAATTGCGCTAGAAGTGTTTTTCAACGATCGAAACCAAATATTCTGTCCAGTATTTAGTCTTTTCCATACTTTCAGCTTCCACCATCACCCGAATTAATGGTTCGGTACCGGAAGCGCGAACCAATACCCGTCCGGTATCACCCATCTCGGCTTCCGCCTCGGCGATGCCATCTTGTAAGGGTTGGCATTTCTCCCAGTTTAACCGAGCTTCGCGATCGTCCACCCGCACATTGTGCAAGATTTGAGGATACGTCTGGAAACTACTATCTACCAACTCAGCTAGAGATTTCCCCGACTGCTGGACAATCGCCGCTAGATGCAACGCAGTCAGAATACCATCCCCGCTCACACTATGTTGAGGCGAGAGAATATGTCCCGACTGTTCGCCACCCAACATCGCGCCACTAGTAACCATCTCTGCTTGGACGTATTGGTCGCCTACTGCCGTGCGAACTACTTTACCCCCCAAAGCTTGCCAAGCCCGCTCAAAGCCCAAATTTGCCATGACTGTGGTGATAATTTCATCCTTGGGGAGTAGCCCCTGTTTGCTCAAGTATTGTCCCCAGAAATAGAGAATATAGTCACCATCCACCTTCCGCCCACGATTATCTACCGCCAAGACTCGATCGGCATCTCCGTCGAAAGCAAACCCCAAATCCGCCTGATGTAGCGCAACAGCGGTTTGCAAGGCTCCCATGTGAGTAGAACCACAATTGACATTGATGCGATCTCCGTCCGCCTCCTCATGAAGGCACGTCACTTCAGCTCCTAACTTTTTAAAAACTTCTGGAGCAACTTTCACCGCCGCACCCGCTGCGAGATCCAACACGATCTTCATTCCCGCCAAACTAGCCTCTGGCGGGAGCGATTCCTGCATCGCTTCCATGTATTGAACGATTAATTCTGGCGTGAAATAGAGATAACCCCACTTTTCCGGTTCGACGATCGATCCAGATTGCCCACGTATGCCCGCCTCGATCGCCGCCTGCAAGTCCTTAGACAACTTTGTCCCATTTGCCCCAAAAAACTTAATTCCATTATCCTCAGGCGGATTGTGACTGGCAGAAATCATTACACCACCGATCGCATCGCTAGTCGCTGTCAGATGCGCCACCCCAGGAGTCGGACACAACCCTAAATTCCAGACCTCAATCCCCGCCGAGGTAATCCCCGCAGCCAGGGCACTAGCCAGCATATCACTAGAATTTCGCGAATCTTGCCCGACAATAATCGGCCCGACATCAGCAGCCGCGTCACGCAATACCATTCCCGCCCAGTAGCCCACCTGGAGAGCTAAGTTAGCCGTCAGAATATCTCCGACTCTACCGCGAATGCCATCGGTACCAAATAGGGGCGAGTTGGGGAGATTGAGGCTGAAAGTAGTCATAAATATAGTCAGGGAAAATTAGGAGTCACTCGGTCATCATATTACCCACAGCGGCAATACTCAAGACCGATCTCATTTTGGCCAATCGATCGTTTTGATGGTGTTGATCGATTTTATGATGGCATTTGCCATCAGTATTAATATGTAAGATCGATCTGATGTTAACTCGAACAGCACAATTGGCCGATCTTTTTCAAACTTTCACTATTTCAAAATTTATTAAGTTAAAATCGGCTCATCATTAGACTTAGACAACAATCAATCCTCATGAGCGACCGAGATACTGTTATTCAACATAGCGCAGAACTTGAGAAAATCCTCGACAATCTTGGAGCCGAAGGTACCGGATTAGGTCAAAAATCGATCGGTATCAAGCACTTACTTACACTCGAAATAAATCAAAAGCTCAAGTTTATTTGCTATGTTCGCAATCAAGCTGCTCATGAGGTAGAGTTTCAGTGCGATCGACTCGATCTATTTCTCCGCAATTGTGATGAAGTCAAGCAGGCATTGAGTTCTCTCGATAGTCAGAGAATAGCCGCTCCAAACCCGCAGAATACATCGGATCGATCGAGCAATAACAGCAATTTCACTGAATTTTCAATCTCAACAAATTTAAGTGAATTTAGTGGAATTAGATTTAGATCGGTGACAGGTCGAGTAGTTAGATCTCAGGATAGAAACCATATAACCCGATCTGGCAAGAATACCATAACAGAAAGAACCCAGAAAATATGGTTGCGTCGATCCAATGGTAAAGAAGAATATCTAGAACTTGATGATGCTGTGACAGGTCAGATTAGACAAGGACACTTAATAACTGTTGTCTACGCACAAACTAAGATTAGGGAGAATTGCGTGGCAGTTTGGATTGATGAACTAGCACAATACTTCTATCACAATACTAATGTAAATGGGGCGATTATCGATACTTGCATTTTTAAATCTAGACTTCCGACGTTAAATGGCATAAAAAATCGCGTTCTGGTTCCAGGTCAAAACCCCTGGAAATTAGCGGCGATTATTGCGATAGTCACCATGCTTTGTGGATCGTACCTAATTGGAATATTAATTATGTTAGGATCGCTTTTGGTGCCAATGTTTGTCTTGACCAAAGTTAATCCTGAAACTTTTCTTAATCTAGTCGTGATAGGTACGTCTAATAATGTTAACAAGAAACGATTGTTAAATCATATCGATCGCATCTTTGGTCATCAACTAATAGAGTATTGATATTCTATCAATCTCCACTGAAAATACCTCCACTAACCCATCTTAGTCTCCCAAGTCCCATTCCCTTTTGCAAAGTATAGATCCCGATCGATTCGATCTCATAGATTAGTCCATCGATCGTTTTAGATTAAGGTGCTGCGTCTACATCGTTGTGTTTGATGATTAGACGGCACTTACATTTATAGTCCTTAACTGGTAGTTCAGTATATCGCTGACCCGTACTTCGTCTACCAAAATATCCATCTTCAAAACCTCTAGCAAACTCACCACCAGCAAATCGAGCTTGATAGGTTTCTCGTTTGGTTTTACTGCGGATACCTTCGAGATAGCCATCAGTGTACGCACTAGGATTATAAGCATCACTACTGGCTGATGGGATCTCTTCTCGATCGACCTTACAACTAGCTTCGATCTCCTCATCAAAGACAGCATCTTTGAGAATGCGGGTGCGACAGCCACATTTAACTTTATTGTAGGTGGAAACTGTGGTTCCTTGACCAGCATAGGGTTTGAGATAGTAACCATCAGTATAGCCCCGTCCGAATTCGCCATTAGCGGGCGGCTGAAAATTGCCAGATCTCATTCTCGTTCGAGTCCCCTGTTGATAGCCAGATTCATAAGCTCCAGGATAATTAATTAAATCGCGAATGGTCTCGCGAGCGGTATCGGCGATACATTCTAAATTTGGTTTACGTTCGGTCTTTTGACGACCCTCTTTGGCGATCGACACCTCGCCAGATAAGGATAACAGGGCGATCGCACTAACAATAACAATTCTATTTAATTTACTCACAACGGGATTCTTCGGGGGAGGCTATTTGTCTGCCAACGCTAGATTATCACAAGCGATTGTCAGTAGAGAAATTTTTGGGATTGGGGAATGTAACAGGGGGATAGAAACGATAAGACGCTTGTTTGCGATCCAGAGGGAGGGTAAAACACGCAAAAGCAAAGGTGGATGTGAATTTCACACCAAATTTTGAGATTTATTAAAGATGGGTGTGAAAATTTTAGTTCGATTTCAGCTTGTGAATTCTTGGAGAAATGGGGTTGAATATTTTATAGAATACCCACAAACTCGATCGAATCATCCTCAAAAAAGTCACTAGCAGGCTGCTAGTATTCAGTAATGGTGCCACAACAGCCCCCTCCTTCGGTAAGCACCACTACTATATACGGTTCGCCTCAATTTCGGCAGCGGGATAATTCACCTACAGTAGAGAGGTACCAAATGAGCCAGCCGACCATAAACCGTTAGCGATAAAAAGGGTACGGAAAACCACCCTTTGTACAAAGTCTCAAATGGCGCAAATATAGGGATTAATATGTAATATCGATTAATCGCACGAGAGCGATCCAGCATTCGTTGTCATTATCCAAACTGTTGTCATTATTTAGGAAGTAGTTAAAGTATTATGGGAAAAGTTGTTGGCATTGACTTAGGAACTACCAACTCCTGCGTTGCGGTAATGGAAGGTGGGAAACCCACTGTAATCGCCAACGCCGAGGGCTTCCGCACTACCCCTTCTGTGGTTGCATTTGCGAAAAATGGCGACAGGTTGGTAGGACAAATCGCTAAACGTCAAGCGGTAATGAACCCTGAGAACACGTTCTCTTCTGTCAAACGCTTTATCGGACGCAAGTTTGACGAAGTAAATCAAGAAGCGACCGAAATCTCTTATAAAGTAATCAATGATGGTGGCAGTGTTAGAATCGAAGCACCTGGTTTGGGCAAGAAATTTGCACCAGAAGAAATTTCCGCTCAGGTGCTGAGAAAGTTGGTCGATGATGCGAGTAAATACTTGGGTGAAACTGTGACCCAAGCCGTAATTACCGTACCAGCTTATTTTAATGACTCTCAACGTCAAGCGACAAAAGATGCTGGTAAAATTGCCGGCGTTGAAGTTCTGCGGATTATTAATGAACCTACTGCGGCTGCACTAGCTTATGGTTTAGATAAGAAAAGTAATGAAACGATCCTCGTTTTTGACCTTGGGGGCGGTACATTTGATGTATCTGTACTCGAAGTCGGCGATGGCGTGTTTGAAGTACTCGCAACCTCTGGCGACAGTCACTTAGGTGGAGACGATTTCGACAAGAAAATCGTCGATCACTTGGCGACTACCTTTATGAAGAACGAAGGTATCGATCTCCGCAAGGATCGTCAAGCTCTCCAACGTTTGACTGAAGCGGCTGAGAAAGCCAAGATCGAACTTTCTAGCGTTACTCAGTCCGAAATCAACCTCCCCTTCATCACCGCCACTCAGGACGGCCCCAAGCACGTCGAACTGACCCTGACTCGTGCTAAGTTTGAGGAAATCTGTTCCGACTTAATCGATCGTTGCCGCATTCCGGTTGAAAATGCAGTTAGAGACGCGAAAATCGACAAAACACGAATTGATGAAGTCGTGCTGGTTGGTGGTTCTACGCGGATTCCAGCAGTTAAAGAACTGGTCAAACGGATTCTCGGTAAAGAGCCTAATGAGACTGTTAACCCTGATGAAGTAGTTGCAGTTGGTGCGGCGGTACAAGCAGGTGTTTTGGCTGGTGAAGTCAAAGATATCCTCTTGCTCGACGTTACGCCGCTCTCCTTGGGTGTTGAAACTCTTGGTGGCGTAATGACCAAAATCATCCCCCGCAACACTACCATCCCTACCAAGAAGTTTGAAACCTTCTCGACAGCGGTGGATGGACAAAGCAATGTCGAAATTCAAATTCTCCAAGGCGAACGCGAAATGTCTCGCGACAATAAGAGCCTGGGAACCTTCCGTCTCGACGGAATTCCTTCCGCACCTCGCGGCGTACCCCAAATCGAAGTCACCCTCGACATCGATGCAAACGGCATCTTAAACGTTACCGCCAAAGACAAAGGCACTGGCAAAGAGCAATCCATCAGTATCACTGGTGCATCGACTCTCGACAAAACCGAAGTCGAACGGATGGTACGAGAAGCTGAGAACAATGCTTCCAACGACAAAGAAAATCGTGACAAAATCGATCGCAAGAACCAAGCTGATTCCCTCACCTATCAAGCTGAAAAACAACTCCAAGAACTCGGCGATAAAGTCCCAGCGGCAGATAAAACCAAGCTGGAAGGCTTAATCAAAGAACTCAAAGAAGCTGTTGCGAAAGACGATGATAAAGAAATCCAACGTCTGACTCCAGAAGTCCAACAAACCCTGATGGCGATTGGTAGTAATATCTACGCCCAAGCAGGCGCAAACGCTGGTGGCGGTGATGATGGCGACGCAGGTACTCCTCCTCCTGGTGGTACGACCGGCAGTGTTGATGATGTAATTGACGCTGAATTCTCTGAAACTAAATAGTCATTTCTAGCCTCGAAAAAACCAGTTTCCCTGAGAAACTGGTTTTTTTTGTACAAATCGTAAATCTCCAGTCAGAATTGTGAACACTAAGCTCAGTAACTAACTCCTAAAGCCTAAAGCCTAAAGCCTAAAGCCTAAAGCCTAACCCCTAACCCCTAGATCGATGAACCTATTTGATGAAATCATTCCAGCGCAACCAGACAAAGTGAATTTATATGCTCCGTACTTCATGAAGTCTGCTGCCAGACGAAACGTTTTGCCTAAAGCAATTACGCTTTATTACAAAGGCGGTCTCGGCGGCCATCGGTCGATCGAAGGTGGAGAGAAAATCCCGTATGTCATCAACTGGGTAATTCAAAATTTACCAGGCGATCTCACCAGATGCACGATGATGTTTGACGATAATTCGGATCTCACCTACGATCTCAATTTGATGAATTCAGAGCTAATCAGTTACCTCATTGACTGGCTGATTAATATCCGCGATACAAATACTGCTGATTTCCCCCAGTACTTTTACCACAAACTAATGAAAATGGAGGACTAGGGATGGTTGGGGAGTAACCGAGTAGGGGAGTAACATCGTTACAAAACACACCCCAACACCCCCATACCCCAACGCCCCCACACACCCCCCACACCATCTAAATATTGAAATTAGTTACTATTTGTTGACCCGTTGAGGAAACAACCGTTGTATCCTGTTAAAACAGGCTCAGAGAGGGATCGTTGTACACTATATAGTTGGTGACTGGTTGCCGATCCGATCTTAATTGCGCGGGGAATTCCGCAGCATTCAGTTAAATTACTAGGGGTAGGTGTGTGGGGATAGCTATGAAATACTTGCTGGTAGCTTCGACTGAAGCATGTAGTGGCAAATCGGCAACAATTCTGGGAATTGCCGATCGATTACAAGACAAAGGAATCCAGATCGCCTATACTCAACCGTTAGTTACTGGAAATGCAATCGATCCACTAACTTTGGTAAACTTTGACTGCAATACTTCGGATTCTTTTGACTCCGTTCGGAGCAACCCGCTCGGCACTAGTGATCGCCAGCAGACACTCGAAACGAGAATCGATAATGATGTCCAATTGATGGCGCAAGCATTATCCCTACCCGCAGAGCGACTGGGCTTGCCATTGCTAGTCTTAGATGCAGCTCGCTCGATCGATCGATTGACAGGGATCGATCGCCAAGACTATGCTAAATTACTCAAGGAAAATATCCAGCAATTCCCTGGAGATCTGGTCATTCTCGAAGGTGGTGCCAATCTTCATGAAGGGAGCCTATTCAATTTAGCAGCCGCTCAAGTAGCGGAAACTTTGGATGCTGGCGTATTGCTGGTCAATCGTTACGATCCATTATCGAGCATCGATCTGCTGCTAACGGCCCAACAGCAGCTTGGTAACAGACTTTTGGGCTGTATCATCAATGATATCCCTCGCGATCGGGTAGAGACCGTCCAGACCACTTTGGTGCCCTATCTCGAACAGTCTGGCATCCCTGTATTTGGGATCGTCCATCGTAATGGATTGCTGCGTAGTGTCACCGTCAAGCAACTGGTCGAACAACTCGACGCAGAAGTGTTATGTCGTCCCGACCGATTGGACTTGATGGTCGAGAGCCTGTCGATCGGCGCGATGAATGTCAATTCTGCCCTAGAGTATTTTCGGCGGGGAAATAATATGGCCGTAGTCACTGGCGGAGATCGGGCAGATATTCAACTAGCCGCGCTAGAAACCTCGACACAGTGCTTGATTTTGACCGGACACCTTCCGCCTCAACCCTTCATCGTCAGCCGTGCTGAAGACCTGGAAATTCCGATCCTATCGGTAGATTTGGATACTCTTACAACCGTCGAGATTATCGATCGGGCTTTCGGTCAGGTGCGACTCCAAGAAGCGATTAAAATTAATTGTGCCCGCGAATTATTTGGCAATCATTTCGAGATCGATCGATTGATGTCTAGTTTAGGTCTCTAACGATCGACAATAAAAGATCGTATAACCTAGCTCAGGCAAGCCATAAATGCCCTGCGAAGAGCTGTTTCATCTAAATTGCGGCCGATGAACACTAATTGATTTTGACGGGCTTCCGCAGCCTGCCAGGGTCGATCGCGGCGACCATCAAAAATCATATGTACCCCTTGAAATACAAAGCGGCAATCGTCGCCAGTAATATTCAGAATTCCCTTCATCCGAAAGATATCCTGTCCCTGCGTTTTGAGTAATTCGCTAATCCAGATATTTAATTTTTCAACATCGATCGAACCCTCAGCCACCAAGGAGATCGAACCGACAGTTTCATCGTGAACGTGAGCTTCTTCGCCGAGAAATTCTGGATCGATTTCCAATGCCCGATCTAGATCGAAAGCATTTACGCCTAGGATACTATCTAAATCTACTTCTGAATTTTGAGTGCGATAAATTTTCGCTATCGCATTCATCTGACGAATTCGTTTTTCTAGCACATCTAATTCTTCGGGACCGATTAGATCTATTTTGTTTAACAAGATTCGATCGGCAAATGCAATCTGTTCGACAGCTTCATCTGCGTCCCAATGTTGGCTAATATGCTTGGCATCGACAACTGTAACAACCGCGTCCAAATAAGTCTGATTTTGGACATCCTCATCGACAAAGAAAGTTTGAATGATTGGGGCTGGATCTGCTAAACCAGTGGTTTCAATCACCAACCGATCGAACTTATCCCGGCGGCGAACTAGTTTAGAAATAATCCGAATCAAATCGCCCCTCACGGTACAACAAATACACCCATTATTCATCTCAAATATTTCTTCGTCGGTATCAACAATCAACTGATTGTCAATCCCAATCTCACCAAATTCATTGACGATCACCGCAATTTTTTTGCCATGATCTTCACTTAGGATTCGATTTAGGAGCGTTGTCTTACCAGCTCCAAGATATCCAGTCAGAACTGTAACAGGAATATTATTTAAAGATACCGAATTAGTCATAGGGATGAAAGTAAGTGGGGTTTGCATCCCCAGTTAAATAACTACTGGCTTTTTGAATCAATCGATCGGATCGATTCTATTTTAACAAGATCTAATCTAATTTTACAGACTGATGGGATAGTAGCTATCCGCCTAAGAAAAGAGAGGGTAGTATTTAACTCCCTCTCTTTCAAGTTCAACTTTTAACTTTTAACTTTCAGCTAAACTTTAGCTGCCACTTTAGCTTTAGAAGTTAAACGTTCGTATGTATCTCTCATTTTCAGACCGACCATTACTTGGAATAAACCAGTACCATTATTGGAACCAGGGTATTCTTTGTGTTGGAGCAAGAGACTAGTCATTTCGCCCTTATGCTTGGTCGAAATATTGCTGAGGTGACTCTCAATGTAGCTTACTTCTTCTAGTTGTTCTAATTGACCATCAAGTTCGAGTACCGATACAGGATGTCCGTAGTAAGTATCTGGTCCGTAGAACATTTTGATGCCAGGGAAATTACAAGTAAGTTTCCGTCCGCAAGGTCTCCAATCGATGGTGGAACCTTCATCGAATAAGTAGACAGGCTCAAAGTCAGCGATACCTTCACGTTGCATCAGACGCACACGCAGAAGCTTGCTTTCTTTATCATCAATCAGCTTAGTCGGGAGAACTTGAATTACGATGTCAGCATGACCGCGTTGAGGCTCGATGTAAGCTTCAAAGTCAGGACGACGAGATTCGATCGCGGCCAAGACATCATCGTAGCTATGACCGCGTTCTGCCATATCGCGTTGGATTTTCCAAGCAATCTTCACATCATCGGTGATATCTAGATACACGCTAAAGTCGATCAATCCGCGTACTCTCTCATCATGGAGCGGATGTAATCCTTCGATTACGACAACATGATTGGGTTCGACTTTCTCAGGAGGATCGATTAAACCAGTTTCATGATTGTAGATTGGCTTGTTAATAACTTCGCCAGCTTTGAGAGCCTTAATTTGCTCGTACATCAAATCGAAATTGTTCGCACGAGGATCGAGTGCTGTCACTTTTTGCTCTTTCCGTTGGTATCGATCGAGACTATGGTAGTCGTCCAAACAGATTACCGTGACAAAATCCTCCCCAAACAAGTCGATAATCCGTTGTAAAAACGTTGACTTACCGCAGCCGGAATCTCCAGCAACGCCAATTATCACCACACGATCCACCTTACTGGTCATAGCTATCCTCTTATATCGAAATTCTTTGTAGATATTTAGTTCTAGTTCTTTGAAATAAAATTTTACCTCAATCCGCCGTCCCAATCGAACTGGACATAGACTAATTTTTCAATCGGTTTTCATCGATCCTGGTGTAATTATCGCTTGAATTGGTCGACGATTGCGATCGACAGGTTAGCAAATTGTAAATTTTAATACATTTTATGCTGATAGTTGCCATTAAATTAGTTATTCTCTCAAGGAAGCTCAATCGCGCGCGGTGGTGATGTAAAACGATATCCAGCCAATATTATAGCTTTAATCGGTATGAGCAAATTGCGCTATTTTCTCCGAATTAGTTCCATCAAATGGCTTGGATCTACAATCTACCCGCTCGATTGTCCAAATTTGAGAAATCGACCGATTCGCTCTTGTGCAATGGGGCGCAGCTACGGTATTCTGGCTGGAATATGTTTATAAAGTGCAGGTCGTCTGCATGTCTAAGTTTTGCTGCTAACAGAAATCGCTTGTGCTCTGTGAAGTAACTTAAATTATAATGTCACCTGTTATTTGGGGTTCGGAGATATAAAATACCAATGTACAATCCAAGTCTGAGCGGTAATGCTGGTAGTTCATCAGCTAATAATCGTCTGTTTGTTTATGAAGTTATCGGGTTGAGAGACGATCGATCGTCAGGTTCCACCAGCGAGACAATCCGTAATAGCGGTAGTAAATTCATTACCGTACCTTACCAGCGGATGAATCAGGAAATGCGCCGCATTGCCAACTTAGGTGGCAAAATTCTCAGCATTCGCCCGCTGATGTCCACCGCCGAACCAACTCCAGTTGCAAGTAGCGAAACCCCCATACCAGTGGCAGCTACACCAGCCGCGCCCGTATCTGCGGCGAAAAAACATGCAGATGTTCCGGTCAATATCTATCGCCCGAATGCACCATTCGTAGGTAAATGCGTATCCAACGATGGACTTCTCGCTGAAGGCGGGATTGGCATGGTTCAACATGTCAAATTTGATATCTCTGCTGGCGATCTACGGTACTTTGAAGGACAAAGTATCGGGATTATTCCCCCTGGTAAAGATGGTAAAGGTAAAAATCACAAAATTCGGCTGTACTCGATCGCCAGCACTCGTCACGGCGATGATGTCGATGACAAAACTGTCTCCCTGTGCGTCCGCAAACTAGAGTACAAAGACGAGAAAACTGGCAAAGAAGTCGAAGGCGTTTGCTCCACCTTCCTCTGCAATATCAAACCCGGTGATGATGTCCAAATTACTGGACCGACGGGGAAAGAAATGCTGCTGCCAGAAGATCCTGAATCTACCGTTATTATGATGGCAACGGGTACTGGCATCGCACCATTCCGCGCCTACCTTTGGCGGATGTTTAAAGACAACGAACGTCATGCTAACCCCGATTATCAATTCAAAGGTTTAGCTTGGCTGGTATTTGGGGTCGCCACAACTCCCAACATCCTCTACAAAGGCGAACTTGAAGAAATTCAGGAGAAATATCCCGACAACTTCAAACTCACTTATGCTGTTAGTCGCGAACAGAAAAATGCTGAGGGTGGCAAAATGTACATCCAAGACCGCATCGCTGAAAACGCTGACGAACTATGGTCGTTGATTCAACAAGAGAAAACTCATGTCTACATCTGTGGACTCAAAGGCATGGAAACAGGCATCGATGCTGCACTGACTAATGCAGCTATCAAGTCTGATGTGAAATGGGCTGAATACCGCAGCCAAATGAAACGTGCTGGTCGTTGGCACGTTGAAACCTACTAAATTAGAGGGTAGAGGGTAGACAGTAGATAGTAGAGAGTAAAAGGTAGCTAATAATTACGAATTGTTTTGCTACCCTCTACCTCCTACCCTCTACCCTCTAACTCATATGGTAAAATTGCATACAAACCCAGCAAACCTACGAAAAGAGAAGGATTAGAGCCATGTCGTCAGCAGTAGAAGTTACAGACGGTTCTTTTAAAGAGGATGTCCTTGATAGTGAAATTCCAGTTTTGGTAGATTTTTGGGCACCTTGGTGCGGGCCTTGTAGAATGGTCGGGCCTGTAGTTGATGAAATCGCGGCTCAATATGAAGGCAAAATTAAAGTATTTAAGCTAAATACTGATAATAATCCAAATGTTGCCAGTCAGTATGGCATTCGGAGTATCCCGACATTGATGATTTTCAAGGGTGGTCAGAAAGTTGATACTGTTGTTGGTGCAGTTCCCAAAGCAACTCTTTCTAATACCGTAGAAAAGTATCTCTAAAACTACTATTTACATCAGCAGAAGAGCATAAATATTATTTAAAACATCTGCTGGGTTCGGTTGCACTGTCTAAAACCTAAATGGTGGGCAGTGCCGATCATGTTCATTTTGTCCAACGAGTCCTAATCGTAAGGCAATCGACTAAATCAAGATTTTTGCCCGATTGGGGAGCGTCTCAGACTAGATTAGTCTAGAGACGCTTTTTACATAAATGTATGGTTAGTAACTGGCGAACAGGGCATATTAGCTAAGTGCCAAGTAATTTTGAAATAAATCTATGGATGTTCTATCTACCCTAAAAAATGACCTAATCGCCACGATCGATCGTCTGCCGACCATGAATAATGGTAAGTGGATTCAACGTGCTTTAGAGGCGATTTTACGACTGTCTGAAGCAGAGATCGACAGGTTAGACTGGAAGATTCTCAGTGCTGCTGTCGGCGATATGGAAAGAGCATTCCAAGTATTTCATCCCTATCGACATATTCGCAAGGTAGCCATATTTGGTTCGGCGCGGACGAATGACAGCGCGCCAGAATATCAACTTGCCTATGACTTCGCCCACCTGATCGCCCAGCAGGGATTTATGGCGATTACGGGTGCTGGTGGGGGGATTATGGCTGCAGCGAATGCTGGTGCTGGTGCCGAGAATTCATTTGGTTTGAATATTCAACTCCCCTACGAGCAGGGGGCAAATAAATATATCGCTGGCGATCCAAAATCGATCGCGTTTAAGTATTTCTTTACGCGCAAGTTATTTTTCCTCCGCGAGAGCGATGCCGTTGCCCTTTTCCCAGGTGGATTCGGTACTCAGGATGAGGCTTTAGAGACGCTGACACTGTGTCAAACTGGTCGATATGGCCCCGTACCGATGGTGCTAATCGATCGACCAGGTGGTTCTTATTGGCATGACTGGGACAGTTATTTGCGCAAAAATCTAGCCACAACTGGTTTGATCAGTCCAGAGGATCTGAATTTGTATACGATTACCGACGATATTCAGGTGGCGACTGAGATAATTCGGAATTTTTATCGGGTATATCACTCTAGTCGGTATGTGGGTGATGAGTTTGTCATGCGATTGAAGGTGGCAATTTGCGATCGAGATCTCGATCTGCTCAATCGAGAGTTTAGCGATCTCGTCGCTAGTGGGAAGATCGTGCAAACAACTGCTTTAGATGATGAATTAGACGATCCTACTATTATAGATTTGCCTCGGCTGGTATTCAAATTTGACAGGCGCGATTTTGGCAGATTGGATCGGATGATTGACAGGATTAATCAAATGGGCGACAGTACTTGTCTTGATGCTCACCCTGAATCTAAGTAACGTAGGTTGATACAATTATTTGCCACCTACTTATAGCTACAATGATAGAGCAATATTCTGATGATTCAATCAACGCCAGAACGCCAGAAAAGTTTTTCTAGTTTCAGCTACGAAGAGGCATTCCAGCAGTTAGGAATTATTGAATTGCCACGTTGGTATATCGAGGCTGAACTCTCGGCAAAATTCAAAAGCAGTAGGGGTAATTTATGAGTTACCCCTACTGCTTTTTGCAAAATCAAAGAATACTCTAGTCGATTATTCCAAACCAGCATAGACAGCGAGATCGCCTAGTTCATCTTCAATCCGCAACAGACGGTTGTATTTTGCCACCCGTTCGCTCCGACACAGAGAACCAGTTTTAATTTGTCCCGCCCGAGTCGCGACTGCTAAGTCCGCGATCGTGGTATCTTCAGTTTCACCAGAACGATGACTGATAATCGATTTGAAACCATTGCGGGTACCGAGATCGATCGTTTGGAGCGTTTCCGTGAGGGTACCGATTTGATTGAGTTTGATCAAAATGGCATTTGCCGATTTCTCCTTAATCCCCTGACGCAAACGAACCGAATTAGTCACGAATAAATCGTCGCCGACTAATTGGACTTTCGAGCCAATTTTTTGGGTGAGTAATTGCCAGTTTGCCCAATCATCTTCATGCAATCCATCTTCGATCGAGATAATCGGATACTTGGTAGTAAGATCGGCTAAGTAATCGATAAATTCTCCAGGGGTATGGCTGCTACCGTCGTAGATATAGTTGCCATCTTTGTAGAATTCACTCGCAGCTACATCGAGCGCGAGGGCGACTTGTTCCCCAGGTTTGTAGCCTGCGGATTCGATCGCTGCCATTAGCAGTTCTAATGATGCTTGATTGGAGGCTAAATTAGGCGCGAAGCCGCCTTCATCGCCTACTCCAGTCAGAAGACCCTTTTCATCCAATACTTTGCTCAGAGCGGCAAATACTTCGGCTCCCCAGCGGAGAGCTTCCTTGAAGGAAGTCGCACCCACAGGCACGATCATAAATTCTTGGAAGTCGATGTTATTTGCCGCGTGAGAACCACCATTGATGACATTCATCAGTGGTACGGGCAACAGATTTGCTAAAGGGCCACCCAAATAGCGGTAGAGTGGGACTCCTAGGGCATTCGCGACAGCTTTAGAATTAGCTAAAGATACCGCTAAAATAGCATTAGCCCCTAATTTAGACTTAGTGGGCGTACCATCTAACTCAATCATCGATCGATCGATCGCCATTTGATCGAAAGCATCCATTCCTTCTAGTGCTGGTGCGATTTTGTCCTGAATATTAGCAACAGCTTTCAGAACACCTTTACCGCCATAGCGACTGGGATCGTCATCCCGCAACTCGTGGGCTTCAAAACTACCTGTCGATGCGCCACTGGGAACTTGAGCTAGCCCAAATCCACCATTGGCTAAGTATACTTCGGCTTCTACTGTCGGGCGACCGCGAGAATCGAGAATCTCTCTAGCTCTAATTTCCGCAATCGCCATATCTGGCATATTCATAGTTATTCCCTCATCCTTCGATCGCGATCGATCCTTCCTTAAACTAATGTAACGTAACACCCCAATTATCCGTTCCTCGGCAACAACTGCTGCCAACACGTTATCATACGTCCTGAAGACACCCTAAATAGCAATTTTCGTCACCAAATTTTAAAAATTATTCAAATAAAGCTATGCGTTTTCTACATACAATGTTGCGAGTCGGCGATTTAGATACATCTATCCGCTTCTATTGTGAGGTGTTGGGGATGCAGTTACTCCGCCGAGAGGACTTTCCAGAGGGTAGGTTTACTCTTGCTTTTGTCGGTTATGGGGATGAATCCGACCATACTGTCATCGAACTAACCCACAATTGGGATACCTCAGCCTACACGATCGGCGATGCCTATGGTCATATCGCACTTGGGGTAGATGATATCTATGCTACCTGTGATGAAATTACGGCTAAGGGCGGGAAGGTTACTCGCGCTCCAGGTGCGATGAAACACGGAACGACGATAATTGCTTTTGTCGAAGATCCAAATGGCTATAAAATTGAATTAATTCAAACAGGGAAATAATATCGAGATTCGTAGGGGCGGGTTTATGCCAAAAATATAGATTGCACAAAAAATTTAATTCAAACCCGCCCAAACCCCACTAGTAATTAGTTGAGGAGGATCGACTTATGCAAATACCAATTGGATTAGAAGTTGAAAGACATCGCGCTGCTATGACACGGATTGAATTATCTCGTCCGGTGAGATTAGCGATCGAGTCTGGTATTATTACGACGGAAACAACTATTTTTGACTATGGTTGTGGCATTGGTGGGGATGTTCAAAGATTAAAGTCATCGGGTTATAATTGTGAGGGTTGGGACCCATATTATTTTCCTGATGTTGAGATTCGATCGGCAGATATAGTCAATTTAAGTTATATCATTAATGTCATTGAAGATCCTAACGAACGCGATCGAGCATTAATCCAGGCGTGGCAATTGACGGGGCAAGTATTAATCGTTGCGGCGCAGATTTTAGTCAACGATTTACGCGGTGTGTTGGCTTATGGGGATGGAATTTTAACTAAGCGGAATACGTTTCAAAAATACTATCAGCAAGTAGAATTAAAGGAGTATATCGATCGCGTTCTGACTGTCGATGCAGTGCCGATTGGGTTAGGGGTTTTTCTAGTATTTCGGGATGAAGCTCAAGCCGAGACTTTTCGAGCAGTGAGACTTTATACTCGCATGTCTACACCGTGCGTGCGGGTTGAGAGTAAGCGATTTGAAGACTATCAAGAACAACTCGCACCCTTGATGGAATTCGTCAGCGAGCGGGGACGAATTCCAGTTAAAGGAGAACTAGACGTAGAAGCTGAATTGAATCAAGAATTTGGCAGTTTAAAACGCGCATTTCAGATTATTTTAACTGCTACTGACGAGGAAGAATGGGATGTAATTGCTTACCAGCGATCGTTAGATTTACAAGTTTATTTAGCTCTGGCTCATTTTGGAAAAGGACGCAGTATCAAGAAGCTATCTCCATCAATTCGTGCAGATATTAAAGCCTTTTTTGGTAGCTATGATGAAGCCTGTGAAGTTGCCGATCGATTGCTGTTTAAGATTGGCGAACCAGGTATAATCAAACAAGCTTGTCAACAGAGTAAAATCGGTAAACTATTGCCTGCTGCTCTTTACGTGCACATTTCTGCGCTAAACGAAATCGATCCAAAACTCCGACTCTATGAAGGTTGTGCTAGTCGAAATATTGGTGGTACTGAAGATGCGAACATTATCAAGTTTCATACCGAAAAACCATGTATCTCCTATCTATATTATCCCGACTTTGAATCGATCGCCCATCCAGCCTTACAATGGGCAATGCTTATCGACTTACGAGATTTAAGCCTGCGACTCCGCGACTACTCTCAACAAGAGAATCCACCGATCCTCCATCGCAAAGAAACTTTTCTGAGCGAGCATCATCCGCTATACGCAAAGTTTGCCAAATTCACTAAATCCGAAGAAAAAGCTGGACTATTTAGCGAAACCAAAACTATCGGCAATCGACAAGGATGGGAACGAAGACTGCAGGAATGTGGCGTTCAGATTAAAAATCATCGCGTAATTCGCAATTCATAAGCTGCCCTTACATTTAAATCACATACTAGATTTCATTTCTTGAAAGCGGGGAGCGGGGAGAAGACAAGTAAATTAAATGACTAACAGCTTAGTTCAATCTACAGACAACTTGTGAAAAATCGGAATTTATTTCTACGTCAAGATGGCAAAATAAATATCAGATCGATCATGCTATCGATTGGTATCATCACAACAACAATTGCTGGAATTAGCGGAATTTTATTTAATTTTGGGCTGATTTATGTCAACGATCCAGATCGCCAAAGGTTTCCCATTCGAGGAATTGATATCTCCAATCACCAAAAGCAAATTGACTGGGCAAAGTTCGATCAATCCCAAATTAATTTCGTCCTAATTAAAGCAACCGAAGGCGGAGACTTTAAAGACCCTCTGTTTGAAAATAATTGGCGAAATGTACGGCAAAAAGGTGCGATTACTGGAGCATATCATTTCTTCACTTTTTGTAAATCGGGACGAGAACAAGCACAGAATTATATTGAAACAGTACCTCGATCTAAGCAATCACTACCACCAGTTATCGATTTAGAATTTAGTGGTAATTGTAAGTCCATACCTACTCCAGTGACTTTAGACAAAGAGCTAAATACCTTCATGGCGATCGTCGAAAAATATTATCATAAGAATCCAATTTTATACGTTACTTATGAGTTTTACGATCGATACTTACAGCATAAATATCCAAATAATTCAATCTGGATTAGTGATTTCTATAGCTTTAATAAATTACCAACTTTGTCAGACAGTAAACATTGGTTGTTTTGGCAATATAGCGAACGTGGTAGAATTGCGGGGATTTCTACCTTAGTAGATCTAAACGTTTTTAGTGGAACTAAATCTCAATTTGAACGATTGGTAAGTAATTGAAAACGATCGACAAAATTTTGACTCTCTCCCATCGCAGGTAAAAAGTGTAGCGACTAGGATTAAGATTGACTTAGGGTGGATAATACCCGTGCGAATCAAGAAATATTTCTGTCTTAACTGTGAAATTATATACCTACCATACTCCCGAACGAACCCCCTCAGACGAATTGCCAGTGTGCGCGATCGCGATCGACGTACTACGAGCTACCTCGACGATCGCTGCGGCACTGAATTCTGGAGCCGAGGCAATTCAAGCATTTAGCGACATGGATACACTGATGCGAGTGAGTGACAAGTGGCCATCTGAATTACGTTTGCGCGGTGGCGAGCGGGGCGGTGCGAAGGTCGCTGGTTGCGATCTGGGCAATTCTCCCCTAGACTGCACCCCAGCAGTAGTCAAAGGCAAACGGTTATTTATCAGTACTACCAATGGTACTCGCACCTTGCAGCGTGTACAAGACGCGAAAATCGTTCTCGCCGCAGCTCTAATCAATCGTCAAGCGATCGTCGATTATGTCGTATCCCAGCGGCCAGAGACAGTCTGGATGGTAGGATCGGGATGGGAAGGTGATTACTCTTTAGAGGATACCGTCTGTGCGGGCGCGATCGCCGATAGTATTATTACGAAGTTAGATGTACCGTTAGCAGAAATAGCGGGTAATGATGAATTGGTAGCTTCGATCGCCTTATATCGACAGTGGAAAGACAATCTTTTAGAATTATTTTACCTTGCCAATCACGGGCAACGTTTAGTTCGATTGGAATGTTTTGACGATCTCAAATTCTGTGCGACTCCCGACACGCTAAATATCGTACCGATTCAAACTAGTTTAGGTGTGCTGCAATCAAACTAGCACAATCTCACAGCTCACACCAGTAGAAAAATATTAGCAGCATATGCCCAGGATACCCATAAAACAGCGTTTTTATTCGGGGGTTCCCCCCGAATAAAAGAACGACAAGACAGGGCATTCCCACACAATTAAGCTGAAAATAAAAACGAATCTGGTGGAGGTATGTAAAACTGTGGACACGTCGGCTGCTACGGACAGCGAATCATCGCTACAGTTGTTTGTTGGTAAGGAAAATTCTGTCTTTTAACAATTTATTGACTAAAAGCTTGAATTTCGCTGAGATAGATTTTTTGTCATTAGCATTACATCTTTGTAATTGAACTATCATATCATCCATACTGTTCATTCGATCGCATGTTTAATTGACACTCGATCGATCTTGAATCTCAGCGAATTTGATCGCATAGTGTCTATATTGGAGCAACTGACGGTACAGCAAAAAGAGGAAGTGTTGAAAATCTGATTGCCGATCTACTAGCAGATGATGATGGAAATTATCTGGACTAAGGGTATGCGCCCATTATTATATTTAAGTATCATTCTTCTAGTAAGAAAGATAGTAAGTAGATAGAAGAAAAATATGGCTGTATTATTATGGAAAATACCAAACATTTAGTTTATATTTTACCTTATCTAGAACAGGGTGGTACTGAAAAACAGGCTTTAAGTCTGATTGAAGAATTTCAGGATCGATATGAGATTTCACTATTCGCACCGACGGGTAAAACTTTGCCCATGTTTCTAGAAAAGCAGCTCAACTACTGTGAATTTACATCATGGGATCGAAATTTCTTTAGTGGATTGAGAGAATTAATTACTGGAATTAAAGCTGCTCATAAACGTCAATCGATCGATCTAATTCATGTTCATGGCGCACATGAATTGATGATTCCGCTGCGGCTATTATTTCCCAATTTGCCGATCGTGTTTACGGTACATGGTTATCATGAAGCTAGTGCTGAAATTAGCTATCGGCTAGCCTGTTTATTTGCCAATCTGTGGGCGACTAGGGTAATTTGTGTCTGTCAAACTGAGTACGATATCTTAGTCAAGTTTGGGATGAATCGGGCAAAGCTGGAGATGATCTATAATGGTGTCGCGACACCAACAATCGATCGATCGATTGTCGCATCTTTAGCCACACGGTTTAATTTAGATCCGACTACTCAAACAATTATCGGTACAGCGGCTAGACTATCTGAAGCAAAAGGATTGACTTACTTATTACAAGCATTCGCACGAGTGGCGCAGGACAAAGCAAATTTGCGTTTAGTTATCGCTGGCGTGGGAGAATTAGAACAACAACTCAAACAACAGTCTCAAGACTTAGATATTGCCGATCGCACGATCTTTGCAGGATATATGGATAATTTACCAGAGTTAATGAGTTTATTCAACTTCTTTGTTTTGCCCTCCTTACAAGAAGCCTGTAGTTTAGCTTGCGCTGAAGCAATGGCGCAACAAAAGGCAGTTATTGGCACTAGTATCGGTGGAATTGTCGAACAGGTAGCAGATGATGAGACTGGCTTTATAGTTCCACCTCAGGATGTTGATAGTTTAGGTGATAAGATTCAATATTTACTCGATCGACCCGAACTAGTCGATGAATTTGCCCAGAATGGACGCAAAAGATATGAAGAATATTTTGCACTCGATTGCATGTTAAGTAAGACAGAAGATTTATATGCTAAACTCCTCAATTGAAACATGCAATCTTTGCTAGGGTGGTTAGGGCAGGTTCGTTTTAGACTTATTTTCAGGTATTTAATCCCTAGCATAAAGCGGATACGCTCCGGCTGGGTTTCCCGACCATGGAAGCGAACCAATCACCTGCCACTACATTATTCTAACTCTCTGCGTCCTCTGCACCGCTGCGGTTAAAAAAATGATCGATTTAGATCCACACAAAAAACCAAAAAAAGTTTTATTCCTAAGTAATGGACATGGAGAAGATCTCAACGCCATTCAAATATTAAAAGCATTGCGCCAACAACAACCGCAGCTAGAAATCGGTGCAATGCCCATCGTTGGATATGGGAATGCTTATCGCAATTTAGATGTAAATATTATCGGCCCGACGGAAGCATTACCATCAGGTGGATTTGTTTATGGCGATCGATTAAAGTTACTAGACGATGTTCGATCAGGTTTATTTACCCTACTCTGGCGACAGATTCAAGCTATTCGCAAATACGGTCGGGACTGTATGGCAATTTTAGCCGTTGGCGATGTGGTTGTATTGTTGGGTGCCTATCTAACAGGTAAACCCTACATCTCATTTATGGTGTCGAGTTCGGCATATTACGAACATCGGATGAAGTTTCCCCTGCTTACCGATTGGCTACTAAAATCCGATCGCTGTCGCCAGATATTTACACGCGATCGATATACTGCCCAGATGTTAAATAATCAGGGTTATGGTAAGGCGATCTTTGTCGGTTTTCCCGCGATGGATGCGTTGGAATTGACAGGGAAAGATTTACAGTTATTACCCAATCTACCCTTGGTTGCACTATTACCAGGGAGTAGATTACCCGAAGCCGGAACTAATTTACAGTTACTTTTAGATCTGGCGATTGCGACAACTTCCCTATTTCCTGAAGGGATTCAATTTTGCGCCGCCGTCACACCGAATTTATGTTTGTCAGATTCCATAGGTGCGATTCCTCTGCAACAGCTAGCCGAGCAACGAGGGTGGGAGTATCACCCCGCAGGTTATTTGACACATCCCGAACATCAGATTAGGCTACGGTGCATTTATGATGCCTTTGCAGATATTTTACAGCAGTGCGATCTCGTTGCTGGCATGGCTGGTACCGCGATCGAGCAAGCGGTGGGTTTAGGTAAACCGATTATTCAAATTCCTAGTGCTGGGCCTCAGTTTACCTATATTTTCGCTGAAGCGCAAATGCGCCTACTCGGATCGTCAGTGCAAACTATCGGTACCAAACCAGCTAACGCCGAGACGATTACTCAAGCGGCGCAAGCTATCCATCGCACACTAGAGGATAAAGAATATCTCGCACAATGTCGAGAGAATGGCTTGGAGCGAATTGGAAATGCGGGTGGTGGCGACGCAATGGCGAGGGTTTTCAGCGATCTATTTTTAAAAACCTACTTGTAGTAAGTAGAGTCAGGAATAATTACCACATCACTCGAACAGAATATCGATCGAATTGAGTGCTGGAACACTAAGATTATCATCTCCTCATCTTATTCGTTAAATTGTCGAGCATAAAACTGAGCGTAGCGTCCAGTTTTTTCGAGTAGTTCGGGATGTGTACCTGCTTCAATAATTTCGCCATTTTCGATGACCAAAATTCGATCTGCTTTTCTGACTGTTGCTAAACGATGGGCGATAATAAATACCGTTCGATCTGCCATGATTCGTTCTAGTGCTTCTTGTACTAAGGCTTCCGATTCGGAATCTAACGCTGAAGTCGCTTCGTCGAGAATGAGAATGCGAGGATTGAATAACACTGCTCTGGCGATCGCGATTCGTTGTTTTTGTCCGCCGGATAATGTCGTTCCTTTCTCGCCGACGTATGTATAGTAACCTTGTGAAAGTTGGGAGATAAATTGATGAGCATTGGCAATTTTAGCCGCTGCTTCTACTGCTTGAATATCGAAGTCAGTTTGTCCAAAAGCGATATTTTGAGCGATATGTCCCGATAATAATACTGTATCCTGTGGGACGATCCCAATTTGACGACGGAGACTTTTAAGCGTGACATCACGGATATCAATGTCATCGATCGAGATGCTACCAGATGATACGTCGTGAAAGCGATTTAATAGACTCAGAATCGTGCTTTTACCTGCGCCAGAAGCCCCGACAAGGGCGATTGTTTCTCCTGGTTTGATATTTAAGTCGAATGATTTCAGAATCGGTTTGTCGGGCGTATAACCAAAACTGACATGATGATAGTCAATCTTTCCGGTAATACGGGGCAATTCGATCGCGTTAGCTTTTTCAGTAATTGTGACTGGAATCGTAAATAATTCAAACACTCGATCGACTGAAGCTTCTGCTTGTTTGATATCATTAAAATTACCCGTGGTAATGGCGATCGGATCGATTAATAAAGCGATCGCAATTAAATAGCTGACAAAAACACTGCTAGTTAGATTTCCCAGTGAAATCTGCCAGCCAGCCAGTACGAAGAGAAAAAGAATACTTGCTGCTTGAATAAAGCTAATAATCGGAAATTGGAAAGCTTTGAGATGTTCCGTACCATATTTTGCTTGATAATTTAATTCCGCTTCCTGTCCGAATCTAAAGTTTGCATAATCTTCTGCGGCAAATGCTTGAATTGATCGCATATTACCAGTAAATTCGGTAATCAATGAAGCTAAATCGGACGTGCGATTTTGACTACGGAGCGAAAATTTCTGTAACTTTTCGCCGAACCACCCGACGATGATGGCAATAATGGGTACGAGAATAAATACCGTAATCGTTAATTGCCAATTCACCCATACCAAATACCCCAAAATCAGGATTAGTTGTAAAACACAAGGAATAAATTGATGAAAAATCTTGTAGATGACTTCGGCGACTCGATCGACATCTTCAGTTAATCTATATGCTAAATCACCAGTTTGAACAGTTTGTGTATATGCCGAACCTACTTGCAGCAAATGTGCATAAACCCGTTTGCGCAAATCTAATGTAACTGTAAATGCGACCTTGGCCATCAGTGCATCTTGCCCATACTGGGCGATACCGCGTAGGATATAAACCAACCCACCAATCAGGGCAAATTTAATCAATAATTGGAGATTACCATCTCCCAGATGTTTGGAAATATCCCCTGCCAAAGATGCCATCAATGGCGAAAATAGGCTAAAGATAATTACACATAATAAACCCACACTAATTATCTGCCAATGGGGACGGAGATAGGGAATAATCTGCCAATAATTAGAACGCTGTTTCACCTTAATCACTCGATCGATATAAAAAATAGTTTACTACCGCGATCTGTTAAAATCTCAATCTGTTCATCATTTTATGCATATCTTGCACAAATACATGGACATTATTAATATCGTAGATCTGATGCTACCCACAAGGGGCACCCTCACAATTTACCTGTAGGAGTACATTCTGGTTCTAGTCTACGATTTTGCGCCTGCATTCTTTAGTGTTGCGACTATTTTCTTCCAGTTGCCACTCTTGGCAATAGTCAAAGGCGTATCGCCCATTTTATTTTTAACATTTACCTTTGCACCATGTTTAATTAATAGTTTCACTACCTCGACATACTCATCTTGATAATGGTTGGCTACACCCCAAGCGGCGAATATTAAAGCTGTACTGCCTTTGCCAGCTCTGGCATTAACATTCGCACCTTTATTAATTAAGAGCTTTGTCATTTCCACACCACCACGATAGGTCACTCTAGCTGAAATCATCACCGGAGTCAAACCTTCTTCACCAACTAGATTGACATTTGCACCGCGAGCTAACATCAATTCCACACAATCGATCGAACCTGAATTAATCGCAGCATGAAGATAACGATTTGGACTACCACCGCGATCGACAAACTTCTTTAATTTCTCGACTCGATTTATGACAATATCATCAAGTACCTCATCTACCGATGCTTCAATTGGCTGAGACGATCGATCTACGCGCAGATGAGTAGCATTTATTCGATGCCAATATCGATCGGTCCGATCGACTTTTATAGCTGCCAGAGCTGAATAATTTATTAATAATAGATTTGCAATAATAGCTAGTGAAATTTTAGCAAGAGTAGACTTTGACATGATGATAACGGAGTTGATGAAAATTGCGTGGTGAATCATTCACAAACACCACTTGACTCAAATAGATATTTAACGTTTGACTCGATCGAGATTATCGATCTAATACCAGTTCTCCTCAGACAAAGGCAAGTTTGGCATCGATCGTGAGTAGAAAAGATCGAAATACGAGCGGGTTGTGTCATAATTGACACCGATCGCTTATGGATGTTCCGATAGTGCAATGTCTACAGTCTCAAATATTTGTGAGGTTCGAGGAATTGGACTTCATTCGGGAGTAACTACCACCGTCACAATTGTGCCGACAGATCCTGGTACGGGACGTTATTTCGTGCGGGTAGATTTGCCCGATGCGCCCCAGATTCCCGCGCACATTGCCAATGTAAGTCAAACCACCTTGTCTACCGAATTGAGCGCAAATGGTGCGTCGGTGAGGACTGTAGAGCATTTACTCGCCACTTTAGCCGCACTGGGAATTGAGGATGCGCGGATTGAAATCGATGGGGCTGAATTGCCGCTGCTAGATGGTTCGGCACAGGTTTGGGTAGAAGAGATAGTTCGATCGAGAACTGAGCCGCTAACGGGCAATTTAGCTAGATCTGGAGTGCTAATTGAGCCAGTCTCGATTCAACAAGGTGATGCCTTTGTGATGGCATTACCATCGAGCGTACTGCGATTTACCTATGGGATTGATTTTGATGTCGCGGCGATTGGCAATCAGTGGCATAGTTGGCAACCAGGCAAAGATGACTTTAGCACCGAAATTGCTCCCGCGCGGACATTTGCTTTGGCGCACCAGATCGAACAATTGCGATCGGCAGGCTTGATTAAAGGTGGTAGTTTAGATAATGCCCTCGTTTGCGACGAGCGTCAGTGGTTAAATCCGCCCTTACGATTCCCAAATGAGCCATGTCGTCATAAACTATTAGACTTAATCGGCGATCTGAGTCTGCTCGGCAAATTTCCCCAAGCACATTTCCTCGCATACAAAGCCAGTCATCAATTACACGTTCGATTGGCGCAACGGTTGCATGAAATGGGATATTAAATTCAGTTGACAGTTAACAGTTGACAGTTGACAGTTAAAGTTAGCAATTATCACTAGACAACCAATTTACAAATATTAGGTCTAATGTCCACTACACTCGATCGATCTCAAGAGACTGTTGCTGTTATGGCCGAGCCAGCACATCCAAACACATCAGAGCCAGTGAAAACCACCTTTAATCTTCAAGAGATTCACAAACTCTTACCCCATCGCTATCCTTTTGCCCTCGTCGATAAAATTATCGACTTTGTACCTGGAGAAAAAGCGGTTGGCCTAAAAAATGTCACCTTCAACGAACCCTTCTTTCAAGGACACTTTCCTGGGCATCCATTAATGCCTGGAGTGATGATTATTGAAGCGATGGCTCAAGTCGGTGGGATTATTCTCACCCAACTTCCCGAATATAATGGGGGTTTATTCGTGTTTACAGGTATCGACGGAGCCAAATTCCGCCAACAAGTGGTTCCTGGCGACCAATTAATCATGACAGTGGAACTCCAATCGTTTAAACGTCGTCGATTTGCAAAGATGCACGCGCGCGCTGAAGTCGATGGTCAACTTGCTGCTGCTGGAGATCTCACCTTTGCTCTAGTAGAAGTGTAATTGAAATGTTGGTCATCGATGATAACAGCAGATGAAAGTATCAGCCTCCTTCAATCGTGGGCACAATAGTAAGTACAGAACTAGTCTACTGGTGAAAACTGACTTACAACAGCCCAACCTTTGAACAAGGCTTGTATCATCGCCTCTACAGATACGATCTCCAAAATTGGACTCACATCTGTAAAATGATTCAGCTAGCATCTGCATCACCGATAACCCAACTGTAGGAAAATGACAAGATGGCTGGAGTAGCAATGTTAATGACACGAATTCATCCTACCGCTGTGGTGCATCCCAGTGCGGATCTCGACCCGACTGTGCAGATTGGTCCCTATGCAATTATTGGCGAAAATGTCAAAATTGGTGCTGGGACGACAGTTGGTGCCCATGCCATAATTGAAGGGCCGACGATTATCGGTGTTGGCAATCAAATTTTCCCGGGTGCGGCGATCGGACTAGACAGTCAGGATTTAAAATATAAAGGTGGCGAAACTTGGGTCAAAATTGGCGATTACAATCGGATTCGGGAATATGTAACCATCAACCGCGCCACAGGTATCGGCGAAGCTACTGTCATCGGCAATCATAATCTGTTGATGGCTTATGTCCATATCGCCCACAATTGCACGATCGAGGATAATGTTAAAATTGCTAACGCTACGTCTTTAGCTGGCGATGTCTATGTAGAATCAGAAGCGGTAATTAGTGGTGTATTGGGTATCCATCAATTCGTCCGCGTGGGTAGATTATCGATGATTGGTGGCATGACTAGGATTCAGAGAGACGTACCACCATTTACAATCGTTGAAGGCACTCCTGCGCGAGTTCGTTCGCTCAATTTTGTTGGGCTAGAACGTTCTGGCTGTACTCCAGAAGAACTAGCGGTTCTCAAAAAAGCTTATCGTACTATTTACCACTCCGACAAAACTCTCAGCCAAGCTTTAGACAATTTGGATTTATTCCCTAGTTACGAAAGAGTTCAATATCTTCAAAGATTCCTCAAACAATCGATCGATGGTAAGAAAGATCATAAACGTAGAGGCCCTATTCCTGGCAAATCGATCGATAATAAAAGCGAGTAATTAATTAAAATTCGTAGGTTGGGTTGAAGGAACGAAACCCAACAATCTTCTCAATTATGCTGGCATGATGTTGGGTATCGCCTTCGTTCAACCCAACCTACAACTATTCCCTATTCCCTAATCAGTGTCTCCCCTCTCCCCTTCCTCAAAAACCATCTTCATCAGCACTGGAGACGTATCTGGCGATCTTCAAGGAGCATTACTTGTCACTGCACTCAAACAACTCGGCGAAAAGTCAGGGATCGACCTGAATATTGTTGCCCTTGGTGGTAGTAAAATGGCCGCAGCAGGCGCGACAATCCTAGCTGACACTACTCGGATCAGTTCGATCGGGATACTAGAGGCTGTGGCTTATATTGCCCCAACTGTGAAAGTTCAGAATGTTGCCAAAAAGTATTTAAAAACCACGCCACCAGATGTAATTGTGTTAATCGATTATATGAGTCCGAATGTGGTGATCGGTAATTATGCTAGGAAGGAGTTTCCTGATGTGCCAATTATTTATTATATTGCGCCTCAAGAATGGGTGTGGTCGCATAACAATAAAAAGGCTAGTGTAATTGTTAAATT
>NZ_JANOJV010000040.1:0-7622 GCF_031418915.1 Chamaesiphon sp. VAR_48_metabat_135_sub
GGCGTAGCCTCTCCTCGGAGAATCGCCGCCGCACCAGTACCCCCCACCAAGATGCCTTCCAGCCACCCCGCCAATACGCCAGTAATCGGGCCAGCAATGACTAACGGAGCCATACCAGGAATAAAGATTACGCCAGCACCAGCTAAAATCCCAAACAAACCACCAACGAAGCTACCCCAATAACCACCACCTGCGGCTCCGGCTTTGGCGGTATCTTTCCAGCTTAGAAATCCCTGCACATGTTCGGCTGTTTGGTAATCTTTACCGACAATCGATAGTTTCTGCATATCGAAGCCTTGTTGTTGCAGCTCCCGTACCACTGTTTCGGCTTCGGTATGGGAGGGAAAATGCGCGACGATTGTATGTGTAAATGCCATGTTTTTGGATCCTCGATTTTGAATTAAATATTGAAATTAGTTACCCGATCTCTGCTAAGAGTGTTTTTTATAATTTCCATTAGCGGCTTCGGCATCCATCCGGTTGCAAATTGCCGTTAGGGTTGCCTCTTCTGCTTCTTCCATCATTGCCATTGCCAAGTAGACAGATGTAGCCGCATAGTCCTCAGCTTTTTCCGCCCGATGTTCGAGTTTCTTAACCTCACGACTCGCTTTCCACTCATCGACGCTCGATTGCACCTCAGCTTCTTTTTCCTCAAATTGCATTTTGAGCTTGGCTCGGTAATCATCGAATTCTTTTTTCTTAGCTGCTAGGCTGGCTTTAGCTTCATCAAGTTTCGATTGAATCTCAGCTTGATTTTTTTTCGTAGCAGATTTGATATCATGTTTGAGCGATTTTGCTCGATCTTCAACTGCTTCTAAATTGTCATGCAGTTGATTTGTAAAGTTGTCGATTGCAGTGCTCATAGTGCTTTAGCCGATTTACTGAGTTTACAAAACCTGTCGTTAGCTTCGTCATCGAAGAACAAATTATGCTGTTAAGTTGCCATCTGGCATCGAAGTTTTTGCAGTCAACTACTCCGATATCAGATGGTAACTAAAACAACTATTTGATAAACTTACAATACTAATTTATCAACTTTTATCCTAAATCAAAATTGTGAGGATCTTGTGAGAAAGTATTCTTGAACGGTAGCTATTGAAAGCATTTATCTTAATATTTAATTCGTTATTTTACAGATTTTGATTACTACACATAATCAAAATAATCCGATCTGTCTGTATACATATTGACGGATTTTAATTTTATTTTTTCAATGTAATCTCAGTCAAAAGGGGTAGATAAAAAATAAAAATAATCAAAAAAAAGCTCTCAGATGATAGGAGCTTTTCTGAAAATAACTTGAATGGATTACGATCTATGCTAACGAAATTCGCTCCCGTTTAGTTTCGGCAGCCGTTGGATCGGCGAGTAGTGCTATTACTTGGTCTGGTGGCGTGGCAAATACGACTCGATTACCTCCGGTACGCTTGCGCGAACGAACTCGTGAATTTCACCTGTAGACATCATGATTTTGACACCATTGGCACTTCGCAAAATTCGATCGATCTCGACACCCAATAAAATCTTCCCCTTAAATCGCGCTAGGATTTGTTCGATATAAGTATATACGCCACCTTTCACCCAGTCAGAGTTCTCCAAGATTTAGTCGATCGTCGAGATGTATTTACAGATGACGAGATTTTTGAGATCACTGGTACCTATGCCCATATCGATCGAGTCGCACACCATCTCAACAACGTGTCTATGGCTGTCCCTCAAGCTCTCCAGGAGGTTTGGCAAGAAGAGCGGGAAGCACGTCAAGCAGATGATGTGGCAGGCTTAGAACGCGATCGCCATCGACAGGCACACCTAGAAAAAGACCATCAAAAATTCCTAGCCAAATTGGGTAATGAGCATACCCAGCTTCAGGCATTGTTTAAGAAAGCGATCGAATGAACTGGGGATAGTCGCTACCTCAAACTCCAAGCACTCTGCTGGGGCTTAGGTGGCTGTATTGGCGGGTTGGGACTGGGAGTATTCATCATCTTTCCACGTCAGTTGAGCGCGGCGAGAGGGTCGGATGGCGCGATGCTTGAATGGTTGAGTACATCGGATGGGCGATTGATGCGCCGCTCTTTTGCTGCGGGTAATAAATCCGTAGCTGAATGCGTTCGCAAGGCTGGGAAAAAGTCGAAACGGGTAAAAGTACTGCCGCTCGGCTGCTGTGCGAACGATATCTGAAACTAGGTCAATCGTATACCCCGATCGATTCAGACAGTAATTATAATGTGGCAAGGGCTTATCAAAAAGACGTAGTTGCCCTGTGGGAATCACGTCCCAGTCAAAGTTCGACGCAGCCGGACAATGATTTTTTTGGTGGTTCTGCCAGTTTTAAAACTAACTCACCCATAGAGAACGATCGCGATTTATTAGCCGAGCAAATTGTCTTTTCACATGATGCCAAACTGAGCTATTTAGGCGATCGATTCTTGGAACTAATCGATCGTCACCAGCGGGATGTGGTTGTATCATTACCAGCCAATGATGGGTTAGAATTTTGGCTCGATACCAATAGTATCGACGCGCTGATGGCGGCTCCGGCTCCCCCTTTCAAGATTGTCAACTGGTGGATTAGTTTCGGTAGTGCTACCTCCCAACAAATGTTGGTAGACTTTATCCACAAGTATCCCCATCTCAACCACGTCTGCGTCTTCAATTTGGGCATTACTTCAGCCGTCCCCAATTGGCAGCGATTTTCACCATTGCCAGCCTTAAAAGCGATCGCCGATCGAGGCGCAGTCAAAACTGCTGCTATCCTGCCCTGGCTCTCAGATCCAGCCATTCTCGAAGCCGTAGATGCAGGAACGCCGCTACATGAGATTTTAGCAACTGGCTGGCAAGGACGATCGCTCAACCCGATCGTCAAGACGAAAATCGAGAAGTGGCGGGCGGATAATTGGCGTTCATTCGAGCAGACAGGATTTCTAGCTTGATTCACTTCATCTCAACTGGAGCGGGGGCACAGTTAATCGATCGAGCGTTACAATCCGTCCTATCCTGTTACGGAGCTAACTGGAGCGTTCACGAAATCGGCTCGTTACAGGCATGGGAGCTAGAAAACGCGATCTTTGACACCGAGCACCTGATTCTGACGGGATGTGAAACTGCGCTTTTAGAGTCCTTTATTCAGTCCTACAGCGACTTTATCGATCGTCTCCCCGCCCACTGGTGGCAAATCTTACCTCCTGCCGTTCGTCAGTGGGAATCGCTCGTGCCGACGGTGCTAGCAGCCACAGAGAAGTACCCAAGTCTCGAAGCTACTTTCTTGCTAAGTCGGGAGTTTGATGGGGAGATTTGGAAGGGAATTATTGCTAAGGTAAGCCCAGAGATCGTTGATGTGCTGGGCAAAAAAGGGAAGGTGGTGATGTTACCAGATCTAGATCTAGACAAGCTTAGATACACGACTGCGACAGAACTGACGAGGATATGTTTGGTGATGCCTAGAGTCGATCGACAGACGAACGATCGAGTTAGAGAATTGTTATCGGTGGTGGTTATCGATCGAAATAATGTGAAATTTCCCAGCTCTGACTGAGCTTGAGCCTGTGAAGATTGCCCAACCTACACAACCGAGAATATTTTATTTGGGTTTCTTCAGTAATCTTACGGATGTAACTCTAAATGAAGATGTGGCACGATCGAATGAATACATCAACTTAGTTATTTTTTATACACTAAGTTCTGAAGCTATGTCTGATGAGTCTCAACGTAACTCGATTTTCAATGTTATCGCCGATCTCAACGTTCATCATGCCACATTAGAAGATCTCAAGCTTCATGCTCCAGACAAGCTATCACATTTACAAAGAGGTGGCATCCGCGATGGTGTGGGCAGAAACGAGGCTCAAACTCAGCAGATGCTCGACAAAATCCCACCATCAGATCGATCGGGTGTAGATGCTCAATCGTCGGCTGAAAATGTTAGAGAATATCTGACTGAAAAAGATGCCAGCCATGTAGAACCCCATAGCAAAGGCGGATCTGGTCATCCTGATAATATCAAATGGGAAGATCGATCGACTAATCGCGCTCGTGGCGATCGAGACATGACTCCACAAGAGCAATTCCAACTCGATTTCACAGCACAGATCGAAAATTTGGCTGGTGCGGTCAAGGCTGGTTTAAAAGCTGCACCCAAAGGGGCTGTAATTGCAGCAGCGACAACGCTTCCGTTTGCGGTGCTCCGAAATGCGCTGCGAGTTGTGCGGGGAGAGATATCAGCCCAAGATGCAATGCAAGTAACGCTCAAAACAACTGCGATTGCAGGTGGAGCAGGTGGCGTAACAGCTTTTACAGTAACAACAATTGCTGCGGCTAGCCCTCCGATTGCAATGGCATTAGCTGCAATTTCTCCCGCGTTATTAGTGATTGGTGGTGCTGGAATGGTGAAAGAATTTTTCAATATTCTAGATAACCATAAAGAGAAAACGAAAGCATACTATGAATCGTTAACCCAACAAGAGTTAGCCCATCTTAAAAAAATTGAAGAAGAGCTAATTTATGAACATAACAAAAACATGGAGTTCTTAGCCGATGAACGAACTAAGAACCTAGCTTTTCTGGCTGAATCCAAATCACTTAATACTAAGATTTCCAACCGACCGATTGAAAATGGTGTAGAAGCAGCATTAAAAAGATATCTTGAATCTGCTGAGATCGCTAGATCTTTGGGTGGTATCCCTGTTGGTGAGACTCTATTAAATGGCTCTCAAAATTTTCTTGTTTTTTCTGAAGATTAAATAATTAGATTAGGTCAATATATGTTTTTTCTATTTCCTCTGATTGGGGCTGCTGTTGGTGCAGTTGCGGGTGCTTACGTTGCTCATGCTGGTGGTGAAAAGGATCGACAATCATCAAAACATCATCGAGAAGTTGCGAATGAACTCTCTACCAAGTATTCAAACTTGCAAAAGAGATATGATAATTTGGCTGATACTGCGAAAAAGCAGGCTAAAGAGCAAGCTAATCTATACCAGCAACACATTAACGATTTAACTAGGATAAATGCTCAAAATGAAGCAGAGAAAGATTTACTAAGACTGGCAATTAGGCTGCAACAATCTTTGCATACTCTGATGTTCGACATTGATGAACAGCCAACGAAAGAAGCTCTTCTCAAATTTGAGCAAGCTGTCCTAGCAACGAACACAGTTTTATTCAAGCTGAAAGAAGAATTATTTGAAGTTCCTCTCACATACTTTTCTCGTAATTCAGAACGGGCGGAGGAGATCGAAGGGAAATATACAGGACAAGTAATTCAAGGGAACATCTATCCAATTGAAAAATGTCAAAATTGTGGAACACAAAATAGGATTCATCATCACAAATCCAACCTCGATCCCATTTGTGGGAAATGCAAGCATCGATTAACAGAGGAAATAACTAGTGCCAACATTAGGCAACAAGATCGAGAATCAATGCAAATTCCCGATCGAGATTTTTCGGGCACGTTTGCAACCTATGAGCATTACCTAACTTGGTTCTGTAAATCTTTTCCTGTAATTGCTCCATTTGGTCAAGACCAATTTTATCAGTCGCCACGATATTCTGATATATCTCAATCGACTGACAAGAAAGATTCTGTATTTTCAACTTATAAATCTTACCTAAATTGGTTTTGTAAATCATTTCCTACAATTGCTCCACTTGGTGAGGAGCAATTTTATCGATCGGTTCGATATTCTGGCACACCTCGATCAACTGGGAAGAAAAAATACCGAAACAATAGAAAATATTCAACTGATTTATCCTACTTAGATTAATTTAGTTTCCAAATCTTCTTTATGTAATTTATGTAGAAAAAGATACTGGTAAATTAGTCACCCAGATAGTTTCAGCTTTTAGATCGAGGTTGATCGAGAGTCAAAATCAAGCCACCATCAGCAATTCTGACATTTTAGTTTTCAACTCAGACGATGTAACCAGCGGCTTATAAACTTCACCCTCATAAGGCTTCCAGAAATAACCCGTAGCAAAATTGCGGAGTGCTGGCGGAGATCCTAACAATTGCCAAATATCCCGATCGACCACAATTCCAGGTAGACTAGCTACTGTCCCATCGTCAATCAATTCGCTGTAAGTTCTAAACTCATCAACCTCCACCCCGACAATCCCGTACCGAAAACAAGGAGCCGAGCGCAGTCGCTGATAAAGTAGTATGCCTAACTCAGTCATTAGATAAGCACTTTCTGGCGCGTCAATCCCGATTTCACTCAGCCCACTCGGACAAACTCGACACCACCAATTTCCTTCTATATCTGCAAATATATCCGCTTGACATTGAGATTCGATCCCATTATCGATCGTCCAAGTTAGATATCTAAAATGTTCGGCAAATCGCTCCGCCTGGGATTGCTCCGTGCCACATTCCGCCGAGAGGCTAAAAACCCATGCCATCAGTTTGCTCCTAATTAAACTAGTTCCCAGACATCACTAGTACTAGCCAGTGCTGCTTCATATTGCGCTAATAGCATTGTAACCCTTGGCATAATGCTAACGTGGGTAGCACTGTCTCGGACAGCCTCTAAATCTCCTGTGATTTTGTCGCTATCGATCTGCCATAGCGGATCTCGTCCAATGCCTCCAAATGCTGGTGGTTTGCGAAAATCCGGTAGAGCATCAATGGAAAGGGAAACAGACCTTCCCTTGGTATTTCTAACCGCCACCTCAACCATTTCTCGCTCGGTATCATGGTTTAAAGATGGCTGTAAGTAACCGCGTTCATCAATGGAATCTTTCGGTACTAAATCCACATCAATATCGATATTTGGTCTAATGCCCAAACAACGAGCATGACGACCAATTTTGGGTTTACCATTATCTGCCATCATCCCTCGATAATATAGCTTGGTCATTTTACAGCGATCTCAACTATTCACACAGCATATCATTAACGACCTTGGCGGTAGGGTCACGTTTGCCCGTGCCTACGGCAGGCTAACGCCAAGAGCAATAGCCTACCGGAGGTAATCGAATCTTGATACAATGAGAGTGAGAGAAATTCTGAATACGCCTCAAAGCAATGACGCACTCCCAGATTTTAGAAGCAATTCGACTCATGCCCACGCTTGAACGTCTAGAGATCGTAGAATTTACGTTGGGATTAATGCGTGCAGATATCACCAAAGATAGTGAAGTCCAACCCACAAAACAATTGAGTTTAGCTAGTGCGGCTGAAGTAATGCGCGATTTCTATGCAGAGGGTAGTAACCTCGCTGAATTTAGCGATCGATCTCCCGATGATTTCTATGAGTATGAAAACTATGCTTAGGGGTCAAATTTGGCTATATAGTGCCGATACTACTGTTGGTGATGAGATTGGTAAAACTCGTCCGGCGGTAATTGTTAGTAGCAATGAGATGGGAACTTTGCGACTGAAAGTTATCGCACCCATTACAGGCTGGAATGAGGTATTTGATTCAGTGGTATGGATGGTGAAAGTTGAACCCAATAGTAATAATGGTTTGAGCAAGAGATCGGCTATCGACACTTTTCAAGTACGTTCGGTTTCTCAGCAACGGTTAATTAAGCAAATTGGAATTTTATCCGATGAGACGATGGAGGAAGTTAGCAAAGCTTTGGGTATTGTTCTCAATATTTGATAGATAAGATCGACAGGTTAC
>NZ_JANOJV010000041.1:0-49479 GCF_031418915.1 Chamaesiphon sp. VAR_48_metabat_135_sub
GGGGGGTTTAAGACTAAGAAATATTCGTTTTTTGTTTTAATCTCTATCTATATCGCAAGAAAAAAAAGAGGTAGGGGCAATTAATGACGCGGCGGTTTTATTCGGTGGGAACCTCCTAATAAAACCGACAAGACATTATCCCTACCTTTTTTTGCTACCTAATAACTTAGGTAATTCCGAAAACAACCACTAAACCTAAGACTGCGCCAAAGACAATCAAGGCGTAGAATTGAGCGCGTCCGGTTTCGAGATATTTCAAACCTTCACCGCCGAGCAATGTGGTTAAACCAGCCAGATTCACGGCACCATCAACGACGCGATAATCTACTTCCATTACCTGACGGGCAACCCGACGTAAACCGACGACGAAGACACTATTGTAAATATCGTCGATGTACCACTTATTGAGCGAAAGATTGTAGAGGGTAGGAATTTTGGAAGCGATCGAACTAGGATCGATTTTACGGCTAAGATACATTAGCGATGCTAAAGTTATGCCGATTAAACCGATACCGACTGAACTACCCGCCATAATCAAGAATTCATTGAGATCGAATTCATGAGCATGTTCGGCGACATGTCCAGGTGCGGAGATAAACGCCTCGAAGTAGTTATTAAATGGTGTGCCAACTAAACCGATGAGGGCTGAAGGTACGGCGAGAATAACTAGGGGTAAAGTCATGCTCCAAGGTGATTCATGAGGATTTGCAGCATGATGATGAGCATGAGCATCGTCATGGGCGTGGTCATCATGAGCATCCGCGCCACTGGGACGAGCTGCTGCAAGTAATTGCTGTTGAATCTTCTTGTCATTGCCTCGGAAACTGCCCTCAAAGGTCGAGAAATACATGCGGAACATGTAAAACGCAGTTATCCCTGCTGTGGCGAATCCAACCACCCACAAGAGGGGATTTGAGGCATATGTGGCTCCGAGGATTTCGTCTTTCGACCAAAATCCCGCGAAGGGGGGAATTCCTGAGATTGCTAGGGTACCGACAAAGAAGGTACCAGCGGTGATGGGCATATGTTTGCGGAGTCCACCCATCAGGCGCATGTCTTGGGCGAGCACAGGATTGTGTCCGACGACATCTTCCATCCCGTGGATGACGGAACCGGAGCCGAGGAACATCATCGCTTTGAAGTAAGCATGAGTCATCAGGTGGAATAAACCAGCAGAATAAGCACCGACACCCATCGCCATCACCATGTAGCCCAATTGGGACATAGTGGAGTAGGCGAGTCCTTTTTTGATATCATTTTGGGTAATCGCGATCGATGCACCCAGAAAGGCTGTAGTTGCACCCGTCCAGGCGATCGTATCCATCGCTGTGGGGATATGCTCAAACACAGGATACATCCGCGCAATTAGGAATACGCCCGCTGCTACCATCGTCGCGGCGTGAATTAGAGCCGAAATCGGGGTAGGGCCTTCCATTGCGTCTGGAAGCCAGACATGGAGCGGGAATTGAGCAGATTTAGCAACTGGCCCCATAAATACTAAGATTGCCAGGAGTGCGGCTAAACCGCCACCAATTGCGCCCGACGCGACTAATTCTTGGAGTCTGTCACCGATGATTTGGAAGTCAAAACTACCAGTCGCCCAGTAAAGTCCGAGCATCCCTAAGAGTAAGCCAAAGTCACCAACGCGGTTCGTCACAAATGCCTTTTGACAAGCATCAGCGGCACCTTTGCGATCGTACCAGAAACCAATCAGCAGGTACGAACACATCCCGACTAATTCCCAGAAGATATATACCTGCACGAGGTTGGGGCTAATTACTAAGCCCAACATCGAAGAGCTAAATAGACTCAAATAGGCATAAAACCGAACATACCCAGGATCGTGAGACATATACCCGTGGGTGTAGATCATCACCAACATGGCGACAGTAGTAACAATTACTAACATCAATGATGTCAGATGATCGATCGTGTAACCCATACTCAGATGGAAACTGCCCGCAGATGCCCATTCAAAGGCATAAATGTAAGTGGGATGTCCCTGAAACTGACTAGCAAGAAGGGCAAATGATGCCGCCATCGCCGCACCCATTAACGAAATAATTAGGACTGCATTCAGTTCGCGCAGTCCATTGGTAAATTTATTGAGCGAAATTAATCCCAATCCGACTAGCATCGCCCCAGCAAGGGGAAATACTGGAATCAACCAGGCGTAATCGTATAGTGCTTCCATGTATATGTTGAAATCTAATGATTAAGGATGGACAAACTAACTGGAGTGATTGTTGACTGGAGCGGATGAATACCACTGTTATACAAAGTATTCCCCAGTTGGAGCATCACCTTTAACTAAGTTAAAGGTGAGTGACATCCCAATCCGTTGTGGTTAGCTGGCGATTGAAATCGCGGCTGGTGTTGCAAAATCCGCCGATGCCGTTCCGTTCGCGTAGCGTCTCGTCAGAGAAGCCATGTTACGTCAACGCGGACTAACTCTAGAACAGATATTGCTTTAACCGAACCGTATTTAGTGACATTCAATCGTTGGCATAGTTGCGCCGCGAGGTAATCGAATCTGCTATGAGTAATTATACCGATCCCCACCAGTGATATCTGATTAGTTAGCAGCTTTGCTGCTAAAATTTAGGGGATTTATGGCACTGATGAAGATAATGCTGTTACTTTCCACCCATCCGAATTTCTGAGTAAAAGGAAGCAAGAGAGTCGCCATTAGCCTGTGCGATCATTGTTGTGCGGAGTCGAACATTATCACTCTCAAACCAAATTCGTTCTTCAAAGCAGATACTTTCCTGCTTTGTTACTAGAGTTAAAGCGTCATCATCACCCATCTGATATTGGGCTACTTGAGGCGTAGTGCCATTATCAGCGCGAAAGAGTCTGCCAGTATGGGCTGCTGGCAGATCTGGAATGGAGACGACAATGGTTTCGCCCTGCTGATTTGCTGGGTTTTGGGGCTGAGTATCCCAACTAACGGTGCCTTTCCAGGTATATTTAGCACCACCCCAAGTTAGGCTGGGATCGATACCTACTTGTTGACACAATTGAATAACGTGAGGATTGTCGTTGGGTAAGATCTCAATGACTAAATCGGTTTTTCCATGCTCTGACTGTTTTAAGGTTAGATGGTGACTAGTCTTTTGGGAAAACCATTTACCAGCACTCAACTCAAAAAATTCTCGGACATTCATAAAAGAGGGGGGAGGGTAGGGATAGAGGGTAGAGGGCAGGAGTTAGATCTTTTGGAAACTGTTAATTGTTAATCTTAAAAATTAGATTTAAACCAATAAATAGTATAACCTTCCCACTTACCGATTCTGGCGTTATCGTTGGCGAAGCCTCTGACGAATAAGAAGCGAAAGCATATTAACAAATCCCCAAGTCCCCGTCTTGCCGTTTCCCAATCCCCACATCCCCAGTCCTCTAGCCCTCCATCCGTTGCAAACAGATAGTTGCCGCTGCTGCGACATGAGGATGATGGTCTTTGGTGAGATACTTCAGAGCCGAAATGCTTTTCGGGGTAGGTAATTGGCCTAATGATTCAGCCAAGCGTTGGCGCACTAACCAGTCTTCGGACTCGATGAATAGTAACAATCGATCGATCGCTGCCACAGCTTTAATCTCGCCCAATGCGGCAATTGCAGCTTGTTGGAGAACGACTTCTGGCGCATCTAGAGCTTTGATCAGCACATCAAAAGCACGCGGATCTTTTAAATTGCCCAATGCTACAGCCGCACTAAAGCGCACTAACCAGTCTGTATCCTCATAAAATGCCCTGACGAGTCCTTCAAAGGCGCGAATATCTTCTAAATAGCCTAGGGCACCTGCGGCATCAGCGCGAATCCCATAATCTGGGTCATTAGTGAGGATCTCGATCAAAATCGAGTAAGATTCTGGTGTGACTTTGACACCCAGAGCAAACACTGCCATCGATCGCAGTTGTAAACTTTCATCATTGAGCACTTTTTTGATTAATGGTAATGCGACATCGGCGGGGAGATCTCGCAGGGATGCTAATGCTACCATTCGATCTTTTAGATCTGGACTCTCCAACTGTTTTGCCAGTAATGCTGGCTCCGCTGGTTCTCGTTGGCTTACCCCTTCCGCTGGAAAATCGCTCATATACTTTTTATCATTCTTTATCTCTAGATTGTAACAAATTTTATTAATCCGACGATCGGACAGACTTTATCACCATGCCTAGCATCCACCATGCGATAGGTAAATTAGGTATTCACCATTTAAAATAAATTGTTAAATTAAACCCTTGACCCTTGTATCCCTGACTTCACCATTAAATTTAGCTAATCACTAGCTTATCAATACCCGATCGAGAACCCCCGATAATTATCCATGATCAGTCACATCGACTCAACTTATCTCTGTCAACTTACCGCCGCCCAAATTCAAGAAATTTTAGTTCTGGACGGGGTATTAATTCAACAATATCAATCACAATTACATCGATGGTTGACAATTGCTCAGTTACCAGACTTGGGACAATTGAATCTAAACTTAGAACCTGAAAAAGCTGAAGAGATCGATCGTCGCTTACAGCAGAGAGAAATTGTTGAATTCACAACAATGACAACGGTAATGAATCTCAATATTTGCGATCGATATGTATTTATCCCCTTACTCGAACAGCCCAGTGCTGGTGGCAAGAGTCAGAGTCAATTGTGGGGGAGAATTTGTCTATCTGGAAATTTAAATAGTGTTTGGACACCACAAGATTTATCTTGGGTACAAGCTTTAGGACAACAACTACTGACAGCGATGAATTTGCTGACTGGAGCTAGAACAAGTAACGGATCTCTACCAGCTAGTTCATCCCCGTTATCAGATTTAGCTGAATTAATCGAACGAATTTCTGAATTAGAGTCTATTTGTCAAAAAAAGGATGATTTCATCAATAATATCTCTCATGATTTACGAGCACCATTGATGAATATTAAAATGGCAGCACAAATGTTGACATCCAGCTTAAGGACAGATTCGCAAATATCCAATTTATTGCTAGGTCATCGCGCTCAAAAATACTTATCAATATTGGAACAAGAATGCGAGCGCGAAGTCGAATTAATTAATGATATCCTGGATTTACAACGACTGGAACTGTCAATCGATGGTCTAAATCTCGAACCAGTAGAAATTGCCACTTGGTTACCAATTACCATCGAACCATTCATTCATCGTGCCAATAGTCACCACCAAAAATTAAACGCTTCTGCATCTGAATGGATACCAACCATTGAAATCGATCGAGTTTGCTTGAACAAAATTTTCACAGAGTTATTAAATAATGCCTGTAAATATACTCATGCAGATGGAGAGATTATCGTCAGAATCGATGGAAATGCAAGTTGGATTTCCATCGTCGTTAAAAATCAAGCAGAAATTTCAGTGCAACATTTACCCCACATTTTTGAACAATTTTACCGGATTCCTGGCAGCGATCGATCTCAACAAGGTGGTACGGGGTTGGGACTATCTCTGGTTCAAAAAATAGTACGGCAATTAAACGGTCAAATTCATGTCACTAGCAATTCTGGCTGGACTGAGTTTACTGTTAAACTGCCGATAGGTAATAGATTGATAATTGATAATTATCATTTTTGAATTAAAGCCTCTCCTTTTAAGAATAAAAATATTCGACGTTGCTGAATTAAAGCATGATTTACCGTTCTTACACTTTATTCTTCCAGCTCCACCCTCCCCCTTTCTCCTCTAATTTTTCATACCCCGATCCAGCAACGCCAAATATTTCTGTATTCAAATCCTCTGAGGTGAGATTGCTAACTTCTCTATGTTAAAAGCTGTTTGGTTGACGAATATTGATAGTGCAGTCATGAATTCTCGCAAGGATCTGGCAGAAGGATTACAACGTCTGTCAGAACTGGGATTTAATACGATTTATCCAGTTGTTTGGCAACGTGGTTATACATTATATCCGAGTCAAGTTGCCCAGCAATTAACTGGATCTGCTTTGTTACCAAATAGTCCATTTGTTGGGCGAGATGTACTGGCTGAAATTCTCGAATTAGCACACCCGTTAAAAATGCGCACGATTCCGTGGTTTGAATATGGATTAATGGTACCGCCCAAATCGACGATCGCCATAAACAACCGAGATTTACTAACTCTCGACATTAACGAAAATTCCCAACGCATTCAAGGTGCTAATGGTGAATTAGATCCCAATGCTTGGTTGAATCCCTGTCATTATCGTGTCCGTAAATTTATGGTAGATATGATTGTAGAGGTTGTCAAAAAGTATCCAGTGGCGGGAATTCAATTAGACGACCATTTTTGCTTTCCCCAAGAAATGGGCTACGATAAATTCAGCCAACAATTGTTTCAACAACATAATTTTGGTGACATGGCACCGATCGAACATGATAGTGAAGTGTGGGTGGAATGGGGTGCAGCCCAATTAACCGAATTGTTGCAACAGATCGTTAGTGCCGTCAAATCTGCACGTCGCGATTGTATCGTATCGATCTCACCAAATCCCCTGACTTTTTCTCGCAATCGATATCTCGCTGACTGGCAAAAATGGCAAGAATTAGGCTTGATGGATGAGCTAGTTTTACAAGTATATCGCGATCGAATCGATGCTTTTGAACTAGAATTAACCAAACCAGAAGTTCAAGCTGCGCGGCTGAAAATTCCCACCTCGATTGGGATTTTGGCTGGCTTGAGAACTCGACCGATTCCCAGCCCGATTCTCAAAGAGCAAGTCGCCATAGTTTCTGCTGGACAATTTAGTGGTTTAGCTTGTTTTTTCTATGAAACTTTATTTCACGAACAGCTCGCACCCAATCCCATCAGCAGGACTAAATCGCAACTCTTCGATATCTTCGATCCCACATCACCTGTGGGTTGAAGAAGAGTCTCCGATCTGCCGACTAACATAGATCTAAGATCCTGTGACAAAATCCCTGCCAATCCGATCGAAATCTGAGTTAAACTCGATCGCATTGTAAGCAGCTTCGGCAAGGTATCTGCCGTGGAGAATCGATCGATGCAGTCTGGTAGTGAAATAATCGTCATTGGTGGTGGTGTCATTGGTTTGGCCACAGCCATAGAATTGCGTCTGCTGGGCGCGGAAGTCACCGTTTTGTGCCAAGACTTCCAAGCTGCCGCCGGACATGCCGCAGCGGGCATGTTGGCACCGCAGGCCGAAAAAATTCCCACCGGATCGATGTTAGATTTATGTTTGGCTAGTCGAGACTTATACCCAGAGTGGGTAAATAAAATTGAGTCGATTTCGGGAGTAGACACAGGCTATTGGGCATGTGGAATTTTAGCACCGCATTATGACGATTGCGAACGAAATGAAGATTGGTTGGATCGTCAAACGATCCACCAGCATCAAGCGGCATTGAGTGATTCGATCGTCGGTGGCTATTGGTATCCAGCCGATGGACAAGTTGATAATCGCGCCTTGATTCGATCGCTTTCGATCGCCAGCCAAACTCTCGGTGTAAAATTTCTAGATGGGGTCGAAGTTACAGCGATCGATCGGGATCGGGGACGAGTGACACAGCTAGAAACCAATCGGGGCAACATGTCCGCACAGCATTATATCTTAGCGACAGGTGCTTGGTCGCAGCAGCTCTTGCCGATTCCGATCGTCCCCAGAAAGGGACAACTGTTATCGGTCTTGGTGCCCACCGCGCAAAGAGCTAATTTACCCCTTCAACAAGTATTATTTGGCGAAGAAACCTACATCGTGCCGCGTCGAGATGGCAAAATTATTATTGGTGCGACTAGTGAAGATGTCGGGTTTGCACCACACAATACACTCAAAGGGATTGAGCAACTGATAACCAATGCCATCCGCTTATTTCCTCAGCTCCAGGATTTTCCCCTCCACGAAACTTGGTGGGGTTTTCGTCCAGCGACACCCGATGAATTACCTATTTTAGGCCCGAGTGCCGCTGATAATCTCACTCTAGCTACTGGACACTATCGAAATGGGATTTTATTGACTCCGATTACTGCGAAATTAATTGCCGATTTAGTATGGCACCAGCAAGGAGATAACTTATTATCCTCCTTCAGTTGGCAACGGTTTGAACCTAGTTGATTTTTAAAAACCACACTTGATGGCGATCCCCCTAAATCTGCCCTAAGAGAGCAATTTTTGGTTTCTTAGGGCAAATCTAGGGAGATCTGTCGGAGATATAAAGAGATATTACTGAACTAGAGCCAGAGGAGGATTAGAAGCACTGACACGTCGATCGATCACCGTGTCGATTAAACCATATTCCTTGGCTTCGACAGCAGACATGTAGAAATCTCGATCGGTATCTTCTTGGATTTTCTCCAAAGGTTGCCCCGTGTGTTGGGCTAATAGATCGTTTAATTTACCCTTGATGTAGAGAATTTCTTTAGCTTGGATCGCAATGTCCGTAGCTTGCCCCTGTGCGCCGCCTAAAGGCTGGTGAATCATAATCCGCGAACTCGGTAGACTCATCCGTTTTCCCTTGGCTCCAGCACTCAATAAGAACGCACCCATGCTCGCTGCAAATCCCATGCAGACGGTGCAGACATCGGGGCGAATTTGGTTCATCGTATCAAAGATGCCCATTCCCGCCGAAACCGAACCACCAGGGGAATTGATATACACATAGATATCCTTTTCTGGATCTTCTGCTTCCAAAAATAGCAATTGCGCCACAATTAAGTTGGCTAAATCTGAATCTACCTGGCTGCCCAAGAAGATAATTCGATCGCGCAATAGCCGAGAATAAATGTCAAAGGCGCGTTCGCCTCTCCCAGACTGTTCAATTACGGTAGGTATCATAGCTATGACAATATATATCGATTCTTTTTATTATTACCCAATCTAGGGGCTAAAGGTCTAGGGGTATCCGTACTAAATGACGATCGGATATTGAGTAGGTAAATCTCCTGATGGACTTCTGACTCTTCCTTGCTATACTGGACGATTACATATTGAGACGATTGCGATCGATTTAAGATTCGCCGCTAGAGGTGCTAGTTAAAATATTGCAAATTATTCACATCAATGACAGCTAAATCCTTATGTCCCGATCGTGCCGAAAAGGATCGGTATCACCATATAAATGCTGATGCATAGATTTTACTTGGACGAGATCGGGCACGTATCACCTGTAATTTGAGTCTATTTGAATAAGTTTTAATTTTCCTACGATCCCGCTATTGCGGTTTATCCTCAATATTTTTGCTAATTTAGACAAGATATGAACAGACTTTTAATAATTACGACTGTTCCCAGTACCCTGTGTAGTTTTCTGTTGCCTTTTGCCGCGCATTTTCGATCGCAAGGATGGCAAGTAGATGCGATGGCTTGTGGGGTTTCAACTTCGCCGGAATGCCAGCAAGGATTCGATCGAGTGTGGGAGGTTGAATGGTCGCGTAACCCCCTCGATCCTCGCAATTTATTGGCGGCTCCAGGCGTAATTCGCGAGATTGTGACGCGGGAAAAATATGATATCGTCCACGTCCATACTCCAGTTGCCGCTTTTGTGACACGATATGCATTGAAGGATTTACGCGATCGATTGAAAGTTAAAATTATTTATACGGCGCATGGCTTTCATTTCTATCAAGGGGGTAATCCTTTAAAAAATGCGACGTTTATCAATTTAGAAAAGTTGGCGGGTAATTGGACGGATTATTTAGTCACTATCAATCATGAGGATAAAGTGGCGACATTACAATATAAGTTAGTCTCGCCAGGTCATTCTCGCTATATGCCTGGAATTGGCGTAGATTTAAAGTATTACAATCGCCATGCGGTGCCAGAGCCAGCAGTAATTAAGGTACGGCAGGATTTAGGCATCAGTGTGGATACTCATTTGCTGCTCTCAGTAGCAGAATTTACGCCCCGCAAGCACCATGTCGATGCGATCGAGGCATTTGCTAGACTAGATCGATCTGATGTCCATTTGGCGTTGGCAGGCAGCGGGCCATTGATGGAAAAGATGCGGCAGTTAGCCTTAGAATTAGGTGTTGCCGATCGGATTCACTTTTTAGGCGATCGATCTGATATTCCAGTGCTGATGAGAGCTGCAACTGCAAATATCTTGGTTTCTGCCCAAGAAGGTTTACCCAGATGTGTACTGGAGTCCCTAGCTTTGGAAACTCCTTGTATCGGTACTAAAATTAGGGGTACTCAAGATTTACTTGAAGGCGGTTGTGGACTATTAGTCGATCTTGGCGATGTGGACGGATTAGCAGCCGCAATGACTTGGATGCTCGATCGACCTGAAGAAGCAGCAAATATGAGTAAACTAGGTTATGAACGGATGTCTACTTACGATCTCGAAGCAATTATCAAGCTTCACGAGCAATTGTATGGGGAGGCGTTAGGCGTTAGGCTTTAGGTTTTAGGCGTTAGGTTTTAGGCTTTAGATATAAATATAGGGTGAGCACTAATGCCCACCCTATATTTAACTATCAACTATCAACTAATAACTATCTGACCCACTTTTCGCCGACGATTTCAGCGAGATCGACAACACGTTGGCTGTAACCCCACTCGTTATCGTACCAAGCGACAACTTTGACCATATCATCGCCCATCACCATCGTCAGTGCGGCATCGATCGTCGAAGAGGCATCAGTACCTTTAAAATCGCTGGAAACTAACGGTAGCTCACAGAAGTCCAAAATCCCTTTCATTGGGCCTTCAGCAGCCGCTTTAAGGGCAGCATTAACTTCTTCGGCGAAGGTTTTCTTCTCAACATTGACGACTAAATCGACAACCGATACGTTAGGAGTAGGTACCCGCAGCGCAATCCCGTTGAGTTTACCTTTCAATTCTGGTAACACCAAAGAGACTGCTTTAGCTGCACCAGTAGATGTCGGCACGATGTTCATCGCCGCAGCCCGGGCGCGGCGTAAATCGCGGTGGGAAGCATCCAGCAAGCGTTGGTCGCCTGTGTAGCTGTGAGTGGTCGTCATTGTACCTTTGACGATTCCAAAGTTGTCATTGAGAACCTTGGCAAAGGGTGCTAGACAGTTAGTAGTACAACTAGCGTTACTAATGATGAAATGTTTGCTGTGGTCGTAGTCTTTGTCATTGACTCCGACGACGAATGTACCATCTTCATCTTTACCAGGTGCTGTAATCAGCACTTTTTTCGCCCCAGCATTGATATGGCGGGAAGCACCAGCATGGCTGATGAACACACCTGTAGACTCAATTACCAAGTCGATTTCCCATTCTTTCCAGGGTAAATTGTCAGGGTTGCGATCGGATACACATTTAATCGTTTTACCATTGACAGTAATGGTGTTGTCATCAGCACTGATATCTGCATCGAATTTGCCCAACATGGTGTCGTACCGGAGCAAATGAGCATTGGTGCGAGGATCTGAAGTATCGTTGATGCCTACAACTTCCAAGTGACTATTGGTTCTCCCCAACCAACACCGCATAAAATTCCGTCCGATCCGCCCAAACCCGTTGATCGCTACTCTAATCACAGCCTATAAACCCTCTTTTCCTAAATCTCAGTATCCGCTTATAAAACCAGATCATATCGCAAACTATACACATCTTTGACTTTTTTCAAGAAAGGGGCGGTGTGGGAGGGGTGGGAGTGTTCGTTACTCCCCAACTTTATAATTCCAAACTAATTAATGCATGAACAGGTATTCATGTGTTATTGTAGAAGGATAGTGAATTAAGGTACTAAATCATGACTACTGCAACTCAAATGAAATGTGCATGTAACTCTTGCCTGTGTGTGGTTTCGCTAGAATCTGCCGTCCTCAAAGATGGACAAAATTACTGTAGTGGAGCTTGTGCTGACGGTCATAAAAACGGACAAGTTTGCGGACGTACTGGCTGTACCTGTAACGCGGCTTAGATTAGGCTTTAGGGTTTAGGCGTTAAAATACCTAGTACCTGAACCCTACTTTCATGACTGAAGTAAATCTAGATATCTTTGACGATGAAGAAGCCCACTTGTGTGAATCTTCAGATCGAACTGCTTATCCACCTGCGCTCGCATTAGAAAAAGCGCAGCGGATGGCGGATTTTTTTGGATTATTAGCCGATCCCAATCGACTGCGGATGCTCTCACTTTTGGCAATTGCCGAACTCTGTGTTGGTGATTTAGCGATTGCACTAGAAATGAGTGATTCAGCCGTATCCCATCAACTCAAAACACTTAGAGCATTGCGATTAGTCAGTTATCGAAAACAGGGTCGCCATGTATTTTATCAGCTTCACGATCGACATGTATTCGATCTGTACCAAACTGTCTCCGAGCATTTAGATGAACCGACTTAAAAGTTTAACTCCCCCCATTCTCACAACTTAGACACCCAGAGTCGTGAGTGGATAGTGGATAGCGAAAAGTGCGGGAACAGGGGGTTTCCCGTGAGGCGATCCATTTGGGGAAACTCCTGTTCCCGCACTCGCCCCAAGTAGAGCACCTTTTTAAGACAGTGAATAGTGGATAGCAGAATAGACAATTTCAATCTGCGATCTCGACGGTCTATTTCTTGGGTGCAAAGGGAGTATGAGAGTGGGACAGATATTTTGAGCCTGTTGGCGTAGCCTCTGTGCGAGGAGAAACTGACTTTAATTCAAGCAATCTCCGACTTTTGTCGGATACGAACAGATAGACCTGTCGAGTATGATTGATTCACAAGGGAATTATCTCTGTAACAAATCGCCAAAGATTAGCGATCGAGATCGTAGCAACATGGGTACTATTAAGTTAGCGAATATATCTGTAAACCATCCGCAAATAGCTAGGAATCATAGATCCACAATTCCTACATTACTAATTGCTTGGCAATCTTACTAATTTATTTATTTTTTCAAACTTTATATTAACTAATATGATTAGTCAGCAATCAACAATGTCAAATATTTTTGAGCTAGATGATAACAAGCTAATTGAGAAGTTTGTCCAGGGTAGCGATCGACTTCTAGCTACTGATAATCTGCGGTTAGAAGTAAATGGTGGGTTGTCACAGCTCCTCGCAAGAAATGGCGATCCGATCGCTATTATGTATTTGCAAAATAAGCCAAGAACTGTAGTTGTCAAATTTAAGTCACCGTTTTTTAAATTAATCGATCGAATGTTAATCGATCGAGATTTTGTGATGTTTGGTGATGCTAACCGTGCGGGGTTTATCGAATACAAACATTTTGTCACACCTGCTGGCTATAGAATTTGGCACACCGATCCATCAATTTTATGGAAAAAATGGTGGCCGACTGAAAGATTCCAAAATAAACAACGGTTTAACATGGACATCTTGGTAAGTTTTAAGAATAGCTGGTATCCCGTACAGAATATTAACGTTAACGCGGGGATTTTTACAATTAAAACAATTGCTGGTCAAATCGTACTTAAACGGGATGACAAGGTGCTATGGTTGGCGCAAATAATGCAAGAACATGCCGCTGGAGCTACAGGAAATCTTCAACCAGTAGCTAGTCCGACAACACTAGCGCAAATGCCAGGAATGACAGCATTAGATCCATCAAATTCTGACGATTTAGCTAAAAAAATTCAGCAGAAACAGTCAGAAATCGATCCAGATCGAGCATGGTCGATGATTAAAAAGTTAGAACAAAAGTTACAAAATCAAATTAAATTAAACACTGAAATTGAACAGAAGTTCGATCGATTAGAAAATCGTGCCGTTATTGCCGAACAACGATTGAAAATAATCTACAAATATCTCCAAGAGATTGGTGTCAATCCTCAAGATATTTATAATCGCAATAGCAAAGTGGATAGTGAATAGCCAATAGATAGATATAGGGTGGCATTGCTCACGATCTAAGCTTCAGATATTATTAATGCTGTAAAATAATATTTTCGCAAGCCTAACACCTAAAACTTCAAGCCTAATTCAAGCTTCTGAAACTCGAAAAATGTGTTTTAGAGAAAGTCTAATTAATCGGATTAAATAGTATAATGGAAAAAGTGCTTGGGGTAGTGTGACTATCTGCCATTCTAATGGAGTTGGTGTAAGAATCGTATCGATCCAGTACCAAGAACGATCTCTAAATGATGTCATTGTTTGGCGATAGACAGCATCTTGAGAATTTGTGGAAGTTTTTTCAACTAAGCCTGCACAAATAGCTTGAGGGTGGAATATTATTTCTTTGATTTGGGTGAATAAAATTGGTAATTTCGAGTCAGATTCTAATTGAAATAATAGAGATTCTGGTAAGTTCGCACTAAAAAGTTGATGGGCTAAATAGAGTCCTAACCATAACATTCGCTGAGTGCCAAATTTACCTACCAGGCTACTAATATATTCCCAATCTAGATCACGGTTAGTTCGCAATAATTCGGCAATATCGCAGATCCAATATAATTTTGACCAGTTATGTTTGGAACCATGAGCGCACAAAAATAATAGTAGATGTTCTGCATTCAGAGTAGTAACAGATTGGGAACCAAACTCAACGAGATTGGTTTTAGTCCAGAGCAATTGTCGATCTGGCGTAAAGGAATAATACTTTGGTAAAATCGACCAGTGGAGGTCGATGCATAGTTGTTTTTCTTCATGCCAAAACCACTGTTCGCTCCGTAATCCTGTATAGACAGTTTGCTGTCGATCTGTTAGTGCAAACTGTGATTCATAGCCTTGGCTGATTAGCAACTGACTGGTAGCGAGAACGTCAGCTTCAGCGACTAAGATATCTAAATCGACAAATTGTCGCAGGGCTAAATTTCCGTAGGCAATTTGAGCGAGAATTGGCCCTTTAAAAGACATCATCGGAATAGATTGACTTTCAAATAATCGGCTCAGTTTTACTAGTTCTGCTGTCAGGTGAAGATTGCGCTGAAAGTTTTCATTAAAATTAGCTTGAAGCTGTTCGATTACTTCAGTCGGAATGGTACCAGGTTTAAGCTGCTGGATTTGTCGATCTAGTAATGGTAGAACATTGTGATAAGTTGCTCTTTCTAGGATATAGTTCCAATCTAACGGCTGTCGAACTAATGCTTGAATTTGATTGATTTGCAATGAATCTGGATGAGTGCGGCTACAACAGAGTAGCAGTTCGATTTCCGACTGTCGCTCGAATTGGCGATCGTTTTGTTCTAAAGTTATGGTAGATGCTAGTTTCATATCGATGTTTTTAGAATTTTTCCTAAAGCCTAAAGCCTAAAGCCTAAAGCCTAAAGCCTAAAGCTGGTAGTGCTGTGCTTGAGTGGTAAATAATCGAGCATACAAACCTTGTTGCTGCATCAATTCATCGTGAGATCCGCACTCGGCGATCTGTCCGTTAGATAATACCAAGATTCGATCGACCATTTTAATTGTAGATAATCGATGGCTAATGACAATCGCGGTTCGCCCTTTTACAAGTTGGCGAAACCTGTCGAATACTTCGGCTTCCGCATGTGGATCTAACGCACTGGTTGGTTCGTCTAAAATAATCAGTTGGGCATCTCGCAAGAATGCCCGCGCCAGGGCGATTTTTTGCCATTGTCCGATACTCAATTCTTCGCCATGCTCGAACCAGTTGCCCAGACGGGTATCGAGTCCTTGTGGAAGTCGATCGATCGTCATCTTAGCACCAGCCGCACGAGCTGCGTCCCAAATTCTTTCGGTACTAGGCTCCACCTCGGTATCTCCCAGCCAAATATTTTTGCGAACAGTGAGTTGGTACTGGATATAATCCTGAAATAAAACGCTAATCTGACGATGTAAATCGGTGGGAGAGTAGTTGCGTAAGTCTTCGTCTTCAAGTGTAATCCTACCCGTTGTCGGGTCGTAAAGGCGACATAATAATTTGATCAGCGTAGATTTACCCGCACCATTAGCACCAACAATGGCAATAACTTCACCAGGCGCAATCGTCAGGTTAATATTTTTTAGTACCGAACGCTGACTGTGAGCATAGTTAAAGCTAACATTTTCCAGGCGAATCCCATTGTTCCAGGTAGTGGGTAGTGTTTGAGGCTGTAAGGGTGCAAAAATAGTGGGTTTGAGGTCTAGAAATTGGTAAAAATCTTGGAGAAAGAGACTATTTTCATAGAGACTTACCATCTGACTGAGGAGTTCGCGTAAAAAACCTTGCCCCCTTTGGAAGGCTTGATAATACATCACAAATCCGCCTAGGGTAACGATCCCCTGAATGGTTTGATAAGCGGTAATGCCACAGGCGAGAGCGACAGCGATAGTCGCACTGCTGTGAGTAATGACATCGATGCTAGATTGCTGGGTGGCGAGTTGAATTTTTTCTCGGCGGATGCTGCTGCGGAGCTTTTGGAACCACTGGCTAAATAAATGTCCGAGATTGAAGAGGCGAATTTCTTTAGCGGATGGTTCGGTGGTGAGCAGGGTATGGAAGTAGTCAGCTTGACGCTCGCGTTCTGTCCACGAGCTAATTCGTCCGTAAGCTCTGCCCGTATATCTAAACCGAATCAGAATTCCTGGAATAGTCGCGACGAGGAGCAGGAGGGGAACCATCCAGTTTAGGGCTGCAAGTAAAGCGAGAATGCCCAGGAGGGAGAGACTACTTTGTCCGACTTGCAGGAGACCAGACAAGACCATTTGCGGGCGGTAGGTGGCTTGCTCTTGGGCACGGTGCAGGGTGTTGTAATAGTCAGTGTTCTCGTAATATTGCAGATCGACCTGAATCGATTTAGTATGGAGCAAATGGTGGACTCGATCGCTCACTGCTTCAGTCTGGATGGTCTGAGTGAGCTTGCTGAGGGCACTACAGGCATCATTAAGGATGGCAACCAGTCCAGCAATTCCAATCCAGATTAGCGCGGATTGGAGGGTTTGAGCTGAGGCTCCAGCGGTAACGCTGAGGGTGAGGGTATCAATCAGGCGTTTCATCAGATAGAGTTGTCCCAGGGGTAACAGTCCCTGAACTAACAGCAATCCAAAACTAACCAATGTCCAGCGGGGAGAACTTTCCCAGACAAGGTGAATCGCACGCCGAAGATTGACAATTAAGGATTTCAAGATTGGTTGATAATTGATAGTTGATACTTCGGCTACGCTCAGTACGAGTAATTGATAATTGATAATTATCAATTTTTGAAGCTATTGCTAACACCCCCTACATCTGTTTTTCCGACATATAACCTGATGACATATCCCCGACTTCTTGAAGAAGTCGGGGATATAGTTGACTTAGTTCTGGTAGATCGAATAGTTTTGCCCAGTTGCGAGGATCGATCGTGTTTGCCATGCCTTTGGGTAGAAAGTGAAAGAATAGTAAGTGGCAAAAATTATTGTCTATCTGTTGTGGAATGCGGTGGCGATAATGCCACTGACTGCTACCTGAAAAGATCGCCGCTTGACGCGGAATTAAATCGTGAGCGGTAAAGATATTTTCGGGATCGGTTTCAATTGCCTGCTCCCAATCCGATCGATTGTCAAAGTCTTCAGGCCAATCTCTAACTTGACTAAAGTAAATCGGCCAAGAATGAGATCGATCGACACATAGATCTAAAGTATATTTAGCATAAGGCGCATCCATGTGTACCCGACAAATACCTAAATTATTATACAAACTGAGAAAGTTATAACTTGGCTCGACTAGTTCACCAACGAGATCGCTGACTAATGGGGTGATTTGATGATGGAGTTCAGTAAAGTAAGCATTGTCATGAACCACCAATCGACCGAATCTCAATAGTTCCTGTCGTTCTAGTTCCGATTTACTCAGTTGAGCGATCGAATCCTCAATCCGTGCAAAAGTCTCATCATCGAAGATATTATCGATCGTCATCGTCTCAAAATTCGATCGCGTTTTTAAAGGTTCAAAGGCATCAACAAACTCTAAATACTTATTGGGATAGTTAGTCTCAATTAGTCTCTTAGCCCGAACATAATCTGATAACCAGATCGAATCATACCAAGGAAAAATATTATCCATAGTTTTATTACTATCCACCATCCACCATTCACCATTCACTAATTCAACTATATTTCTGAGCTAGCTCTGCTACATAACTCAAAGCTTTTGCGACAGTGGGAAAACGATGGGGGAATTGTAAATTCAAATGTTGAGCTATGTCGCCCAAAGACTTACCTGCATCCATCCAGTTGAGAATAATCAGGTCGATTTTACCAGATTCGTTGATGCTGGGAATATAGCTGTCCGATCGAGTCTGTAAGGCTTGAGCAGATCTTGGTATGCTGAAAAAGGTAGATTGTTGATAATCGGCTTTAATGTGGTGAGGATCGGCTCCAGCGATGACTTTAGTTTGCCAAGACCAAATATAGTCATCGCCAATCAAATTGGCTTGGAGAGTCACAGTAACTAGATCTCCATGTCCTAAATCGACTGGAGCAGAGAGCGGCAAAAAAGCATTTCCATAAATACATTCTGGTTTGTCTGGAGCATTGGAGAAGCCAATCCCTTCAGCTAAGGTAGTATCAAACCACATGCCAATTCCATGCATAGTGCCCGATTCTGTTTCGGAAAGTCCCCGCCAGCGATCGACTGTCCAAGTCATGGTAGCTTTGACATTAGATTCGATCTTGGTAGTGTAGTCGAGAGTCGCCCAAACTTGAGGATCGACGAGCAATTGCGCTGGATGAAGTCGATGCTTCTCCCAGTTATTAGTCACAAATTGGCGATTGGCAGTCAAAATGCAGCCATAGGGAGCATCTTCCCAAGGTGAGAGATATTTAGATTGATAGTAATCTGGATCGCTAATTAAAGTCGCCCAAACCCGATCCTGTTGGGGAATCTGCACGCCACCAGGTTTGAGAAATCGAGATCTCGCATCGGCGATTGCGGCAAAATGATGCTGATAAATTGGAGTGATACCCCGTAAGTCAGAGATAATTACATCTACTCGCTCGGGGAGATCGATGTCTGTGGAGAGAGCTTGGATAAACTCAATTTTATCAGCACAGTGATTATCGATCGCCACCTGTCGGGCGACGGAGATGGCATCGTCTGGTTCGATAGCATAAACTTTACTCGCCCCAAATTGACAGGCAAGGACGGCAAAAAAACCCGTTCCCGTGCCAATATCCAATACCACTGCACCAGGTTTAATTGCTGCTTTCAAGGCTTGGACATAAGGATCGAGTCGCTGTCGATCGACGATCATATCACCGTAGCCAGGAATGCTATAGCCTTGGATTGAACTGCTCATTAAATATTGGGGGGAAGCGGGGTGCGGGAAGCGGGGGGCAGAGAGCGGGGAGCAGGGAGGGGTGCTTTTACCCTTTACCCCTAAAGCCTAAAGCCTAAAACCTAAAACCTAACCCCCCCTTTCTCTTAGGATTGCTAGACTGGAAAATCGCTGACGATCGTGTCTATCAAATCGTCTAACCGTGCGATATCAGTATGTGGAGTAATTTGGCGGACGGGAATATATTTTACCACCCGACTTAGGAATTCAAATTCCTGGGCGCGGAGGGATTTATCCAATAGATAGTTGGTATAAGTATTCGTCACAAGGGTGATTAACTGTTCCTGAGTTGTCATTGGGGCGACACAAGGACACGATCGATTGTCACTGCGCTCGTTGAGATAGTAGATTGCGGCTAAGGGTAATGGTTCTGTTTGAAACTTATACCCAGTTTGACTCAAATCTAAATATCTTTTATCCCAAGTCGGGTGAGTGGGGACGAGGCGCGGTAGGGCATCAGCAGCACTGTACAGTGCGCGAACTGATGAATCCCACAGTCGGATGCGCGGATATGCAGGTTCGATGAGGAAGTTATCACCTCGATCTATTATTGGCACTACATCGTCGGATAGAATTGCATAGCCTTGTTGAGCAAAGGCGGCGGCTGTGGTCGATTTGCCCGCTCCTGCCGCTCCAACCAAAACTACAACTCGATCGCCAATCGCGATCGCATTGGCATGGAGACAAACTGTACCCCGAAGTCTGAGGACAAAACCCAAGATCGGCCCTAATAGATAGACGGCGGTGTCTTCTAGGGTGAGATCGTCGGGCCAGGTAGCCCAAATTTGGGTACCCAGCCGATTAATCACAAAGGTAGTTTCGTCGTGATAGCGGCAATAAAAATATTGCCCCATCCCGACTTGCCAGACCTGAAGTAGTGGCACCGTCTCCGATCCTACTAAGTCAGATTTTTCGGCGCATTCGTACCAATTGGGGGGAATTCCCGATCGATCTGGCGTTTCCGTCAGCCAACTCGGTAATTCCCCCAACACAACATCGACAATAGGAAGATCGCTCGGCAGGCTGTCTATCGAAATAGGACCTGGTAGAGCGATATTAACAGTCAAACCTAGACCGTAAATCCGGTAATATTTCATCAGTGAATGAAACTGCTAGGATGTTTTCTTTTTAGCAGTACCGAGTCCAGTACCTCCATCGGCAGCAGCAGTAGATGTATTCCCCATATTTTGGGTCATGACACTGATGTTTCCGTACATCCGAAATTCTGGCTGGTGGTAAGTTTGCTTGCTCATAATTTTAATTCGGGGTGATTTTAAGTGTGTAACCGATCGGACAGATATTCAATTAATCCTGAGACTAAGATGTATCGTGCCGTCGGGGGAATGGTTGCAAAGGATCGTCTTTGACAACATCCAGGTGTCGATCGAACCAGTAAGCGAAACTAATCGGAATCAGATATTCCCAGTATTCCCATCCGTTTAGCGAATTGATCGATTCGAGCAATTGGTATATGCCACCGATATTAACATAACTCTCAATGGCGGGCAGTATGTTCGACACTGACACTCGATTCATGCTCTGCAATCCTTTTGCTGCCAAAGGATCTCCCGCTAGCGGTGTTTTTGGTCGTAGTCTAACTTCTGTCGGCAGAATATCTTTCATTGCCGCTCTCATTAACATTTTATCAACACACCAAGGTGTTGGGGGCAATGCTAATAAATAATTTAGCAATCGCAGATCGATAAATGGGAGTCTGACTTCGACCGGAATGCCCGAATAGCCAGGATCGTTATACTCTAGAATAGCTGCCCACAGCATCGATGTACTCTTATGATAGGCTGGCGATCGAGGCGAATCCACCAATTTCTTTGGTCGATCTTTAATTTCCGACCATCGCTGTGCGAGTTCCATCGATCGAACAAAATCTGGATTTAGCCAAGTTGGATATCCCTGTAGCTTTCGCTCTGGCTGCCGCCACCGTCGCATTCTGCCTAGCAAACCCGATCCCCAATGCGGTTTGACTCCAAAACCAAATAAGGAACGGCTCACATCTAATCCTACGTCAATTAGCGACATAGTTTGGATCATTTCTCGGACTGTGGTGGGAGTGAGAGATTCATCACCACCATCGCCACACAATACGACTCGACTATGAGCTGATACTCGTCGAAAACTGTCCCAATCCAGCTCCTGTAGAGGATTGTTGGATGGCTCTGGTAGTTGAAATTTTGCGCTTGTCAAACTAGCATTGAGATCGTAGTTATCAGCGACTTGATAATCGATCGCCATCCCCAATTTGTCGGCGGCGAGTCCCGCATAGTAGCGTTCTCGATCGGGGATGAGTGTATCATAGACGATGCTAAAAGCTTTGAGATCGAGTGGCTGAGATCGCTGTTTGGCGACAGCCAATGCGGTGGCGGCAATTGTGGTCGAATCGAGTCCACCACTAAAAAAACTAGCAACTCGATCGGTTCGCAAGCGATCTCCAACTGATTGACCCATCAATTCCTGAAATCGATCGAGATAATCTTGAGGATTTGCATATCGAATTAGCTCTGGTACTGGCATCGTCCAATACCGTCGCGTCTGCACTCCCCGCTCTGACGACCACGTAAATGTGTGAGCTGCTGGCAATCTTTGAATATCGGCAAATGCTGTCGTTTCGAGATCGTAATTCATGTCGAACAGCAGCAAATCGCCGATCGTCCGCTCGTTCAATTTACTAGATACCTGTGGATGTTGGCGCAGACAATCGAGGGTATTACTAATTAGCAAGCAGTTGTTCACCTGACTATAGTAAAACGGCTTCACACCAAAGTGGTCTCTAGCGCAGAATAACCGCTGTTGGCGATCGTCCCAAATTACAAAAGCAAAGTCTCCCAATAAGCGATCGGCACAATCATCACCCCAGCGGAGATATGCTTGCAAAATTAGCTCGACATCAGTTAATATTTCCTTACGATCGCCGCTTTCTTGCCTAAAATCTAGCTGCTCGATTAAAGTCTGCCGATCGTCGATCCGTGCATCAGCAACAATCCACACCTGTCGGTCGATCGTAAATGGTTGCGACTCGGCTGCTGATTCCCACGTCGTCCGCAACATCGTATGTCCAAACCCAACAAAATCCTGCGACCAAATCGTTTGAGCATCTGGCCCGCGAAAGGTCATAAAATCATTCATCCGACCTAATAAGTGCGGATCGACAGGCGATCGATCGGTATGAATTAGAGCAACAATCCCACTCACAATTTTTCCCCAACAGGTTGTTCAAATGAACGATCGAACGCTTGAAAACGCTGACGGACATCCTCGGTATCATTCAAAACCACGCCCTGATACTCGACCCAGGCATGAGCCGAAAATTTATCTGACTCGCGTTGCACCCCGATCCGTAATTCACTTATGATTCCCTGCGATCGCAACAAAATCCACAACACCAAAGATTGTTTTAAACAATTCGTCCACAGGTGATTGTACCGCACCGCAACTCGCACCATTCGTTCCGTCATCCATACCCGATCGATTTCAGCTACTGTATCATCAACCGAACTGCTGCTTGTGGGTAGTCGTAACAGCATCTTTTGGCTAAAGCGCAAGCCCTTAAAATTTACCAAAATGGCAACCGCAGGCAATAGGCACAGGGCTTGGAACAGTAGAGATCGTTCGTACTCGGACAGACTGAATATAATTTGAGCCTTACGCTTGAGTAATTTCAACCAGTTCATGTTCGACAAATCGTTCGACCAAGTTTAAGAAATCTTGCTTTAACTGTTCGGAATCGACATCATATCGATCGAGCAATCGATCGTAAGCAGTTTGTAATGATTCTGACTCTTTCAGACAAGACCACATCGCACTGCCAACATCATCGAGTCCAAAATATTCTTCGCTCTCCAAATTTAGTAAGACGAGTTCGCCATCTACGTTTTGGACTAAGATGTCTTGCTTTACAGCAACCTTCTGTTTAAGTGTCAGCATTAATCCAAATTACTAGAAAAGGGGGTAAGGGTCGATTGTACAATATTTTGGGCATCTGAGTTTTGGAAGTGTGGATTCGGGGTTCGGGGTTCGGGATTCGGGGTTCGGGGTTCGGGATTCGGGGTTCGGAGGACACAAGCGTCCACCCTCTACCCTCTAGTTCACTCCCCCGCATGATAAGAACTTCGCACCAAAGGACCCGATCGAACATGGTGGAAACCTAATTCCGTGGCAATTGCGCCTAATCGATCGAACTCAGCGGGAGTCCAGTACTTGACTACAGGGAGATGTTCTGAAGATGGTCGCATATACTGTCCCAATGTAACTCGATCGCACTCGATCGATCTGAGATCTTGTAATGTCTCGATAATTTCGGCTTCGGTTTCCCCATGTCCCAGCATCAACCCCGACTTAGTGGGAATGCTAGGATCTAATGCTTTGACATGACTGAGCACATCTAGCGATCGAGCGTATTTTGCCCCACGGCGCACTCGATCTTGCAGTCTAGCTACTGTTTCGACATTATGGTTATAACAAGCAGGTTGTGCGCCAACTACGGTGGCAATCCGTTCTCGTTGTTGCTGTTCGGCATCCTTCCCACTCCAAAAATCTGGAGTCAACACCTCCACCTGAGTCTCAGGATTAACCGATCGAATTGCGTCGATCGTTTTTACAAACCAACCAGCTCCACCGTCATCGAGATCGTCTCTCGCTACCGCTGTCAATACCACATACCGCAGTCCGAGCAATCCCACAGCTTCAGCTACCTTATCTGGCTCCTGAGGATCTAATGGCATCGGTGCATGTCCCTTATCCACTTGACAGAAACCACAACTGCGGGTGCATGTTGGCCCCATCAACAGAAAACTAGCCGTCTTCTGACTGTAGCACTCACCACGATTGGGACAACGACCCTCCTCGCAGATCGTATGAATCTGACGTTGCTTAATAATCTGCTGCACTGTAGAAAGTTCGCTAGCTGTACCGATCGATCGACGCAACCAGGGTGGTAAAGCTTGAACTTCGGTGCGCCAATCTAAATCTGTGGGGGAGGAGGGCATGGGGGTCTGGGGGTGTGGGTGTGGGGTGTGGGGTAAAAGGTAAAAGGGACTGGAAGATTATTACTCCTAAAACCCAAAGCCTAAAGCCTAAAGCCTAGCCCTCTAACCCTAATTTACGATAAGTTAAGGAAACGAGGTAGAATTTTTTTACCAATTTTATCAATTTGCACTGAAACTAGGTCAAACCGTCTGAATTATAAGGATAGGAGTAACGATCGATAAAAACACCTAAGTTCAAACAAAGACAACAAGGAGTCAAGTGTGGCAACTAGCAAAATCTTGGTAATTGATGATAGTCGCGTGATCAGGAAGACAGTCAGGGATATGCTTCCAGAAGGTGACTTTGAAGTGATCGAAGCAAAAGATGGGCTTGAGGGAATCGACTTTGTCGAAAAAGAACATCCTGCGCTGATTATGCTAGACTTCATCCTACCCAAAATGAGTGGGTGGGATGTGTTTCAGCAAATTCAGGCACATCCAGAATATCAGAAAATTCCCTTGGTGTTGATGTCAGGGAAAAAAGAGGAAGTCACTAGTAAGATTTCCGAACCATTTGAGTATTTTGAATTCATCGAGAAACCATTCGATCGGGTTATTCTTGCTGAAGCGATTCGGGTGGCGATGACCAAAGCGCGGAAAGCACGTCCTCGAATGGCCGAATTACCTGGATCTGTCTTAACTGTCGCAGAAGCTCAAATTAATAGTAATGAAATCGCTCAGTTGCAAGCTCAAATCGATCGAGCTAACAAGCAGATTGCAGCGGGCGAAACAGTTACTACGACGGAAATCAAGGAGTTACAAGCACAACTATTAGCTGCCAATCAATTCCAACACGCTGAAATTCAAGATTTAACTGCTAGATTTGAAGCTTTTCAACAAGCCAAAAATACAGAGCATCAAGCTACGATCCAAAAGGTCGTTCAACTTGAGATAGAGATTAGCACCTTGAAAAAACAACTGGGTCAGTTGGTTGTGTTAATTAAGAAAAGACTAACTTAGGTTAGTTGAAAGTTGAAAGTGGAAAGTTGAAAGTGATGTCTTGATTGTAATCGGCGAAGTCATTGAAGTCGCTACAGTAAGTTACTCCAATAACATGGAGATCGTCACATTGCGAGCTTTTTAGTGGAACGTTACTCCCGATTAATTTATCTCTCGTCTGCCTTCTAAAGCGCGGGCGAGGGTTATTTCGTCTGCATATTCTAAATCGCCACCCATCGGGATGCCAAAGGCAATTCTCGTTACTTTGGTGAGTGGTGCGATGAGTCTGCCCAGATATAGAGTTGTCGTTTCTCCTTCGACTGTCGGACTTATGGCGACGATCGCTTCTTTGACATCTTGCTGATGAATTCGCTGTAATAGAGATGAGATATTTAATTGTTCTGGCCCGATCCCATCCATTGGTGAAATCACACCACCGAGGACATGATATTTACCGCTAAATTCGCGCGTTCTTTCTAGCGCAATCACATCGCGAGAATCTGCGACGACACAGATAGTCTGAGCATCACGTTGGGGATTCCGACAGATATCGCAAGTCGGTTCGGCAGACAGGTGAAAACAGACCTGGCACAACCCGACTTGCTGCTTGGCCTCGATCAAGGCTTGAGCCAATTGCTCGACTTCTAGTTGCGATCGCTTCAGAATATGTAAAGCCAATCGCTGCGCAGACTTGGGACCTACTCCAGGCAATCGTTGCAGTTGTTCGATTAAATTAGCCAGGGGGCGTGTATAAGCCGTAATCTTCGCTCCTATCGATCGATGGAAGACTATTATATGCTAAAGCGCGATCGACCCGAACCAAATTTTCTCCGATCTAAATTACTCCCCAAATTTGGGGTAGGGGCAATGTCTTGTCTCGCTAAACCCTCGGGGAACCCGAGGAGCGCGAGCCGCTGTCTTGTCGTTTTTTTATTCGGGGGGAACCCCCGAATAAAAACGCCGCTTCATGAGTTGCCCCTACCCCAAATTTCACGTTTCTAGATGATTTTCATTCGGCTCTTATTTCCCTATAGTTCTTACTGGCTATAGGATTTAGCTAATTCATGCTAGATCTTCAAAAATAGTTTGTAAAGAATGCTTGCTTTTTTGTAAAGATATTGTTATATTAATTTACATAACTAAATATTCATAACGTTAAATCACCCGAGTAACTAATTATGCAAGCTAAAACCTTCATCGACAACGACGGCAGAGAAAATAACTTCGCGATCGAGCCAAAAATGTACGTTACCGACGGTCCTCAAGCTGGCTGGACTGAATATGCAGAGAAACTCAACGGTCGGATGGCAATGATTGGGTTTGTCGCATTATTAGTTCAAGAAGTTTTGACTGGACACGGCATCGTTGGTTTCATCACCAATCTGTAAGATTTCACGCGACCTCACAGTGTCTCTGGGGAGACACGTTTCATCATAGTTTTCTTATCTCTTTCCTCGCGGTAGCAAATTAGCTCCCGCGTTTTTTTTCGCGCTTTTAATCGAGGGAAAAAATTGAATGTTCGGGAATTTTCTCAGTAGTTATACGGAGATAAATTAAAATTTTCATAAATAAACAGTCTGAGCTAATTTAAACGGTAAATTAACTTTATTTTCGAGAGAAGTACTCAGTACTTTCACGGTGGCATGTTCGTATTTTGACAAAGATAATAGATGGGAATACATAAATTGAAACTACTAATTAATGAAGACATCTATCGTCAAAATCAAGCAAGCTGCAGTAATCATGGGTCTTGCTTTGACTGGTATTGGTAGCAGCGGGGCAATTACGCCAGCTAATGCATTAACATTTAATTTCATCTCAAGTAATGCTATCGACCCTTTGGCATTGGCTGGATTTCAACAAGCTGGCGCGCGCTGGTCGAGTTTGTTTAACGACAATGTAACTATCGATCTGAAGATTGACTACACAGCACTAGATCCGGGTATTCTCGGTCAAGCTGGTTCTAGCGGTCAGACGTATACCTACAGTCAGGTTTATAGTGCTCTCAACGCTGACAAAAAATCTGCTGATGACACTCTTGCTGTTAACAGTCTGTCTAATAGCTCGACATTTGGTAGGTTAATCAATCGCACGAGCGATAATCCAAATGGCTCTGGTAGTGCAATTCCCTATGTCGATCCCAATCACAGCTCGATTTACATGAATACTGCTAATGCTAAGGCGTTAGGTTTAGCTGTTACTCCGCCAACAAGTGGAGCTGATGCAGAGATTAGTTTTAGTAACTTATTTACTTGGGATTTCAATCCAAACGATGGTATCAATGCAAATGCTTATGATTTTGTCGGTGTTGCAACTCATGAAATCGGTCATGCGTTGGGATTTGTCAGTGGTGTTGACATCCTAGATGGCAATAGTCCTCCAGTAAATGGTCCATTTTTTGCTAGTCAATTTACTTTTGTCAACACGCTAGATCTATTTCGTTATTCCAGTCTGAGTAAGGCTAGCAACGTCATCGATTGGACTGCGGACGCGCGTGACAAATACTTCTCCCTCGATCGTGGAGCTACGAACATTGCACTATTTTCCAACGGGCAAAATTTTGGCGGTGATGGTCGTCAAGCAAGTCACTGGAGAGATACTATGAACCTTGGGATCATGGACCCTACGGCTGGACTTGGAGAGCTGTTGGCTATTGGTGACAACGATAAACGGGCATTTGATGCGATCGGTTGGGATCGGATTGTTGCCAATAATAATCCCACTGAAGTACCAGAACCTGAGAACTTTGTCGGCACATTTATCTTTGCGGCTTTTGGTGCCAAAATGGTCCTCAAACGCAGACAAAAGTTAGTCGAATCATCCGAGAAAGAAATAGTCTAAGAACATAGATTTTCAGTTGAAGTAGACAATCGGCAATAGAAATTGAAATGTATAATTTATGTTGCCTTACTAGTTACACGATCAAAGATTACAAATTCACTATCAGTAACAATTCCATGTCAATCTCAGACGGTTGACATGGAAATTTTTATTCATCTAATTGCTGCAATGTGTCTAGTAACTTTCTACGTAGTTTCACTGTGGCATGTTTGCACGTTCATATTCATAATTGGATAAACTACACATTTATAAGGACAACAATGAAGACCTCAATCTTGAAATTCAAGCAAGTTGCCGTGATGACGGGGATGGTTTTGAGTGGCGTTGGGGCGATTACCCCAGCTAATGCACTGACATTTAACTTCATTCGGGGTGCTAGTATTACAAACGAGGCTTATGCTGGATTTCAAGAAGCTGGTGCGCTTTGGTCTTCACTGTTTACAGATAATGTCACAGTCAATATTAAAATTGACTATCGAGCACTAGATCCAGGTACTCTGGGTGCTGCTGGTTCTAGCGAGCAGAGTTATAGCTATAGAGATGTTTACAATGCGCTCAACAGCGATAGAAAATCTACCGATGATAGTCTCGCTGTTAGCAATCTGTCTAATAGTTCGGCATTCGGCATGTTAATAAATCGCACGGGCAATAATCCGAATGGATCTGGTAGTGCAACTCCTTATGTAGATGGCAACACAGATGACAATAACAGCACTATTACGATGAATACTGCCAATGCCAGGGCATTAGGTTTAACTACCGATCCTACCGCTTCTGGTGCTGATGCAGAGATTACTTTTAGTAGCCTATTTAATTGGGATTTCGATCGAACTGATGGCACTATCACCGCGAATACTTATGATTTTGTCGGTGTTGCCGCTCATGAAATCGGGCACGCGCTCGGTTTTGTCAGCGGTGTCGATGTCCTCGATGAAAATAGTCCTTATAACGATCCAGACACAGGCACTACTTATTATGCTGCGGACTATCAATTTACCAATGTCAGCACACTAGATCTATTTCGTTATTCCGATCTGAGTAAGGCTAGCAGTGTCATCGATTGGACTGCTGATACTCGTGACAAGTACTTCTCCCTCGAAGGTGGAGCTAATCCCATCGCGCTATTTTCTAACGGGGCAAATTTTGGTGGTGGTAATCCTGGTCGTCAAGCAAGTCACTGGCGAGATAGTCTACAACTTGGGATCATGGACCCGACAACTGCACGTGGTGAGTTGTTATCCATTAGCGAAAACGATCTACGGGCATTTGATGTCATTGGTTGGGATCGCATTCCTGTCAATAATAATGCGACTGCTGTGCCCGAACCAGAAAACTTTATCGGCACATTTATCTTTGCGGCTTTTGGTGCCAAACTGGTGCTCAAACGCCGACAAAAACTAGTCGAATCATCCAACAAATAAACCTAATTTTTCATTTTCTCCCCCAGTCAATCTTTTCCAGTTGACATGGGGCTTTTTTTGCGTGTATCCAGATCCAAGTATTTTCAATGTTTTCTCCGTGTTTTCACTGTGGCGAATCGTGATTTTGATACTGATAATAGGGTGACATACACACAAGCAAAACAATAATGAAGACCTATACTGTAAAACTCAAACAAGTTGCTGTGATGACCGGAATGGCGTTAAGTGGCATTGGAGTGAGTGGGGCGATTACACCTGCAAATGCCTTGACATTTAATTTCATATCAGCAGCGGGAACATCACAAGATGCGATCGATGGATTTAATACCGCAGGTGCACTTTGGTCTTCAGCGTTTAACGATAATGTCACTGTCAACATTAATATTGGTTTTACAGCACTAGGTGCAAATATTCTTGGTCAAGCTAGTTCTAACTCGCAGAATTTTAGTTACAGAGATGTCTACAGTGCGCTCAAGAGTGACAGAAAATCTATTGATGACAGTACTGCTGTTCGCAATCTGCCCAACAGCCCAAAAAATAAATCGATCGGCTCGAGAATTAGTCCACCTGACCCGACAACATTTAATATGTTGCTCAATCGCACAGCAAATAGTCCGAATGGATCTGGTAGTGCGACTCCTTATTTAGACAAGGATGGAGATGCCAATAACAGCTATATCAATATGAATACGGCTAATGCGAAAGCATTAGGTCTGATCGCTGGCAATATGAATACTGCTGATGCGGATATTTCTTTTAGCAACCTATTTAGCTGGGATTTCAATCGAGCCGATGGAATTACTGCTAATACTTTTGATTTTGTGGGGATTGCCGCTCATGAAATCGGTCATGCGTTGGGATTTGTCAGTGGTGTCGATATCCTCGATTACTATGGCGGAACGCAATATAACGATAATGTATTTACTTATGTCACCCCACTAGATCTATTTCGTTATTCTACGGAAAGTAAAGATCTCGGTGCGATCGATTGGACTGCTGATGCCCGTGACAAATACTTCTCTCTTGACGGTGGGACTACTAAAATTGCCTCTTTTTCCACAGGGTCAACGTTTGGGGATGGCCAACAGGCAAGTCATTGGAAGGACAATTTAGGGCTGGGGATTATGGACCCTACTGCTGCGCGTGGCGAACAGTTGGCAATTACTGAAAACGATCTGCGGGCATTTGATGTCATCGGCTGGAATCGCGGTGCTACGGTAGTCAGCAATCAAACGAGAACTAATATCACTGATGATCGAACTCCCAATTCCACTCTTCAAGGGTTGGCTGTTTCTGCGACTGTGACTGATGTGCCCGAACCAGAGAACTTTGTCGGAACATTTATCTTTGCAGCTTTCGGAATAAAAATGGTACTCAAACGTAGACAAAAACTATCCACTGCCGATGTTGCAGAGTCTCAGTCTTAACTAAAATCTTGCTACCAAGCCTATGTCAACGTAATTACGCTAACATAGGATTTTTTATCTAGACATATCCGATTACTTTGGCCGCTTTTTAAGTATTTTCACTGTGGTACATTTTCTTTTTGATACACATAATTGTGGGGAATGCATACGTGTATAAATAATAATGAAGACCTATATTGCAAAAATCAAACAGCTTGCGGTGATAACAGGAGTAGCTGTGAGTGGGATTGGTGTTAGTGGCGCAGTTGCACCTGTAAATGCCCTGACATTTAATTTCACCCCAGCGGCTGGAACATCACAACAAGCGATCCAAGGATTTGCCGCAGCAGGAAACCTTTGGTCTTCATTATTAACCGATAATATCACTGTCAATATTAAGATTGGGTTTGAAAGACTTGGTGGCACAATGTTGGGTGAAGCTAATTCTAGCTTGCAGACTTTTCAATACATTGATGTCTACAATGGACTCAACAACGATCGAAGATCTCTCGATGATGATGCTGCTGTTCGGAGTCTGCCTAATAGTCCAGCATTCAAGATGTTGCTAAATCGTACCTACAACAGTCCCTATGGAAGAGGTAGTGCAACCGCTTATGTAGATAGCGATGGCGATCTCAATAACAAGAGAATTACCTTGACTACTGCCAATGCTAGAGCGATCGGGTTCACGAATAATGTGCCTTATGATGCTGAAATTTCTTTTAGCAACCAGCATAACTGGGATTTTAATCGATCGAATGGAATTAATGCGAATACTTTTGATTTTGTGGGAATTGCCGCTCACGAAATCGGTCATGCACTTGGGTTTATCAGTGGTGTTGACATCCTTGATTATTATAGTTCTACCAGCAATGGTGGCCCATATAATGATGATGAATTTATTTATGTCAGCCCGCTCGATTTATTTCGTTATTCGACAGAGAGTAAGAATCGAGGCGTAATCGATTGGACTGCAGACAAACGAGATAAGTACTTTTCTCTTGACAAAGGAGCCACAAAAATTGCCTCTTTTGCCACAGGAGAGCAATTTGGCGATGGCCGTGAGCCAAGTCACTGGAAAGATGATTTGGGACTGGGGATTATGGACCCGACGGTGGCGCGTGGTGAAAAGTTGACAATCTCTCAAAGGGATCTGCGGGCACTAGATGTCATTGGTTGGAATCGCACTGGTTATAATTCCAGTCTTAGATTGCAGGCAGCTAGCACAGTCGGGAAAAATAGCAGTAATCGCATCGTCGATAGCGATCTTAATGCTAATAATCCCACCGAGGTGCCAGAACCTGCCAATTTTATCAGTACATTGATCCTTACGGCTTTTGGGATCAAAATGGTACTCAAACGCCGACAGAAGCTGTAAGTTGGTGGATACTCGATAGTGGATAGTAGATCGCAATTAAACTTGTCTAAATCTTTATGATTCGATCGAAATTGTGCTTTATCCTACTCCTTTATTCTTTACCTGTTATAGATACACGTAAAGTTATTTACTACCTAGCATAATTAAATACATCAAGCTTACTTGTCGAAAAGTTTCTAAGTCGTTTGGCGGTAGCATGTTCTAGTTTCCATAATTATAGTGATGTGGAATATGTAATGTAAACTACAAGCATGAAGACTTATACTGTGAAGCTCAAGCAGTTTGGGGTGATGACGGGGATTGCATTAAGTGCTGTTGGAGTTAGTGGGGGAGTTACACCTGCGAATGCCTTGACATTTAATTTCACCCCAGCGGCGGGAACATCACAACTAGCCATCGATGGATTTAATGCCGCAGCCGCGCTTTGGTCTTCAAAGTTTACCGATAATGTAACTGTCAACATTAATATCGATTTTACAGCACTCGGTCAAGGTATTCTCGCGCAAGCTGGTTCGACCCGTCAGGAGTTTAACTACGGTCAGGTTTACAATGCTCTCAATACTGACAAGTTATCTGGAGATGATAGTACAGCAGTTGGGAGCTTAGGTAATGGCTCAACATTTAATATGTTGCTAAATCGCACGAGTAATAATCCCAATGGATCTGGTAGTGCAATGCCTTATTTAGACAACAACGGCAATGCTAATAATAGTACAATTAACATGTCTAGTGCCAATGCTAAGGCCTTAGGGATCGATGGGTTGGGGAATGCCGCATCGATGTCGGCAAATAACGTAATTGCACAGGGTTTCAATCCCCGCAACGGCACCAGTGCTGAGGCAATTCAAAATGCGCAGGATAAGTCTGCGATGGTCAATGCAGTGGGGAGTGATGCTTTCATTACTTTTAGTAATCTATTTAACTTTGATTTCGATCCTAGTAATGGCATTACCCCTGGGACTTATGATTTTATTGGGATTGCCACCCATGAAATCGGTCATGTACTTGGCTTTACCAGTGGTGTCGATATCCTAGATATCAATAGTCCCCCTGTAAGTGGTCCATTTAGTGACAATCAATTCACTTTTGTCAATACACTGGACTTATTTCGTTATTCCAATGCAAGTAAGAATGCAGGTGTAATCGATTGGACTGCGGATACTCGTGATAAGTATTTCTCTCTCGATCGTGGAGCTACTAATATTGCTGCTTTTGCAACTGGCGGTAATTTTGGTGATGGTCGTCAGGCAAGTCACTGGAAGGATAATTTAGGCATTGGGATCATGGACCCTACGGCTGCACCTGGCGAGTTGTTGGCAATATCTGAAAACGATCTGCGGGCATTCGATGTCATTGGTTGGAATCGCCCAACAGCAGTCAATCCCAATCCCAACCCGAATCCTAATCCCAATCCTGTGGATGTGCCAGAACCTTCTACCTTTATCGGGACATTTATCTTTGCTGCTGCTGGTGCCGATATGGTGCTCAAACGTAGAAAGCAGCTATTCGATTTGACAGAAGATAAAAAAACCGTTGAAGTCTAGTATTTAACGCAGGTTGCTAGTTATAACCAAGGTTAAAGATTTGGGTATTAGGTATTGGGTATTAGCGATTGGATACAACCTAAAACCGGCATTGCTGATTTGATGTATAATTCCTTGCGACCACCCTTGGGGGTGCGCTTGCGCGTTCGTACATTCTCTACCAGGAAGCTTTGCATCCTGCTCCCCGCTCCCCGCTCCCCGCTCGCCCCTCTAGTTTTTGATACCTGAATTCAGCAACGCCCCTAAAACCTAAAACCTAACAGCTAAAACCTAACACCCATCCCACTAAAAACCTATAACTAGCAACTTGGGTTATTTAATGTTTTGAGTGAACTGGATAAAAGGTAGGGGTAATTCATAAATTACCCCTACCTTTTATCCTTTAATACAGACAACTTGCTTGAGAGTGGCGACTACTTCTACGAGATCGGCTTGATTTGCCATGACGGATTCGATCGATTTATATGCAGCCGGAATTTCGTCGAGTAGATCTGTATCTTTTCGACATTCTACACCGCGAGTTTGAGCGATCAGATCGTCTAGAGTATAAGTATTTTTTGCCATCGATCGAGACATAATTCGTCCCGCACCATGCGAACAGCTACAGAAACTCGCCGCATTACCTTTACCTTTGACAATATAAGATTTAGTCCCCATCGAACCAGGAATAATGCCATAATCTTCGGTTTGGGCACGCACGGCACCTTTGCGAGTTACATACACTTCCTCGCCAAAATGTACCTCTTTCTCGGCATAATTATGATGGCAATTAATTACTAATAGTGGCTTACTTTTTTTGCCACCATTGAGATGTCGATCGATAATCTGCATAAATCTTGCCATCATCACATCGCGATTGGTTCTGGCATAATCTTGCGCCCATTGTAAATCGCGCCAGTAGGCGGCAAATTCGGGCGTACCAGCTACGAAATAGGCTAGATCTCGATCGGGTAAACTCAGATTGGCTAATTTAGCTAGATCTTTAGCTGTATCGATATGACATTGAGCCAATTTATTGCCAATATTACGGGAACCAGAATGCAGCATCAGCCAGACGCGATTTTCGGTATCGAGACAAACTTCGATAAAGTGATTGCCACCACCCAAAGAACCGAGTTGCTTAATTGCTTTATTTTCTAAACCGCGCACGCCACGATGCAGTTCGGCGAAATCTTGCCAGCCTTGCCAATTACTTGCATCCTTAGAAATCTGCTGATTTTCTTCAAAACCAACCGGAATTTGTGCTTCTAAATCGAGCCGAATTTTCTTGAGTTTACCCTCCAATTTTTCACCCTTAAAGGGTGTTTGAATTGCCATCATCCCACAACCCAAATCCACCCCCACAGCCGCTGGAACGATCGCATTTTTAGTGGCAATTACGGAGCCGACTAAGGCACCTTTACCTAAGTGAACATCGGGCATCAAGGCAACATGTTTGAATACAAAAGGTAGAGAGGCAACATTCTTTGCCATCTTGGTTTCTACCTGTGCCAAATCATGTCCGGCCCAAGATAAGACAGGTTTAGGCGTATCGATTTCTAATTCTTGATAAGTCATGGATTAGGCTTTAGGCTTTAGGGACTAGGCTTTCTCTTAATCCATCCCCTTTACAAGGGAAGGGGGAAGGGGATGGGTGGGGTAAAGATCTACGCAGTAACTATTTAGAAATAGATGAGGTATTGTACCGAAAATTTATTTCCCGAAGAAACTCCCACTGATTTTTTTGATCGCTTTTCCGGCAACTTCCGAGTAGCTGAGTTGTCCTGACAAAACTTTGGTCATGGTAATACTAGCAGAAGGACGTTTGATCCCTGCTTTGTAACCAACCTTGGGAAATTGATAGAAAGCTGCGGCTAGACGTTGCGCCCATTTCATGTCCGCGCCCCATTCGGTTATCATTGTTTCAGTATATTTCTCTAGCGCGTTGGTGGTGCCACTAAGCGCAGCATGAATAGCTTCAGCCGCTTTAATCCCAGAGAAAATCGACGGACGAATGCCTTCGGCAGTCATCGGATCGACAATACAGGCTGCTTCTCCAGCTAAGAGGGCATTTTGGGTATGGAGTTTTTGGTCGCCATCCCAGATACAAAGGGGATGTCCGTATTGTTTGAAGTTATTGATATCTACATTAAAAGCACCTTTGGCGTAAGCATCGAGAATGGTTTTAAAGTCTTGACCTTCACCGCCTCGAAAGGTACCAATACCGATCGAGTAGCCATCTGCTTTCGGGAAGTTCCAAATATAACCGTTTTTAACTAACCCAAATTCAAAGTTAATCGTTTTTTCGACATTCTCAGCAGTAGCATCGACTTCTAATGCGCCTGCTAACCGACGTTTGCGATCTTTAAAGCCCAACCATTTTGCCATATTGCCTTTGGCACCATCAGCAGCGATTAAATATTTGCCTTCAACGCTACCATTCGCTGTATTTACTTGCCAGCGATCGACTTTAAATTCGATACTTGTGACTGCCGTATTATCGCGCAGTTCGGCACCTTGCTTTTGGGCTTGTTGAACGAGGAAATGGTCGAAAACATCCCGCCTGACCATCCAAATTGGCTCTTGATTTTCCAGTTTGACATCAACCGGATCTTCTAAATTCCAGGTGTACCGCAAGGTATCTACTCGACAGGAAATTGCTGGACTAAAATCAAAATCAAACCACTGAGCGATCGCGGGCGACACACCACCCCCACATGGTTTATACCGAGGCAGAGACTCTTTCTCTAAAATCAAGACCGATCTACCTTGCTTGGCTAGATGGTATGCTGCACTGCCACCAGCAGGCCCAGCACCGACAATAATACAATCAAACATAAAAATAGCTATTTAGATACATTGGCGATGGCTCTAATCAGCCACAATCTCGACCATTGTACCTCTAGTAACCGCAAGGATACTATGTAGATTTCACCGATCTTCTAGGTAATGTCAAACAGTTCGCGCCCCAATCACCACCTTATCTATAGATTCAGACAGAGAGGGAGGTCACAGCCTGCGACAGTAGATTGACTCTTCACTAGTTTTAAGAATCAAGCTGCTTGTTGTTCCGGTGCATCAAGTCCCCATTGCTGCTTCAACAAGGTTTTGTAGCTATTTTCCTGTAAGACCATTTGTCTATACAGGTTGACGAGAAATTCCTGAGCCTGTTCGCGGCTCATGTCTTTGACTTGGTGCTCGAACGAACGGATATTAAATTGTTGTTCTAGGGATAGATCGAAGGATTTAGACATAATTCACTCCTTGTTGGCTGTGAGTAAAGTAGCCCCACTGCTGGGACAGTTAGTTATCTATGGAGATCTAGCTTTGTCTCTATATGTTAAGAAGTATAACAGTAATTTGACAAAAATGCCGATCTGTTAAATATGAGTATACCCATAGACAACAATTAATCTCTCTAGGTTTCCAGAAACTTTCTAGGCTTCTGACAAAGATTTAGTTAATTTTTATTGAATTAACTCGATTCTCATTCTGAAAGACTTACGCCCACGAAAATGCTCGCAATGAACAAAATACAAGTTTTGTCAAGATACGTTGATAATTCTTTAGAGGGTAGGGTAGAGAGTGGATTTTGGATGCTTGCCTCCTCCTTATCCCGAATCCCCAATCCCCAATTTAATTTTTGTGAGCAAAAGAGAGTGTCGCTGGGCATACTAACGAGAAGGAATCGACACAATTTAGACGATTTGGAATCCTCAATGGTACTTGCTGACAAGAGAAAAATCAAATGGTTGCTGAATATATAACGCTAGATCGTTTAGCTACTCAGTTGAGTGAGATGAAGCACAAACATTTCAGTGGACGTGTTTTACTAAAAAGTTCATTGGGACATGAGTGGTGTCTTTATGTTTACCTCGGTCGCATCCTCTATGCCACTGGAGGTATTCATCCAACTCGGCGTTGGGTGAGAAATTTGACGATCGCAGGTATAGATGTCAGCAATGCGGCAGATCTCCAAGCTCGAATTGATGCGCTGACAGATATTTCAGCATTGACACCAGCAGAGCTAAATAGTTGCTGGGAGTATTACCTGCTCGTTAATTGGGCAAAGCAAGGTCGGATTAACAGAAATGCATTGATCGTGCATATTCAAACCACGATCGTGGAGGTACTATTTGATATCATTCAAGCTGAAAGCGTCACTTACGAACAGGTTGAGCAACATCAACTCAGTCCTCAGTTGACGTTAATCGATATCGATCGAGCATTTGGTTTAGCAGTGCAACAACAGCAGCAATGGCAACAAGTGGGATTGACAGATATTTTGCCCGATCGAGCGATCGAAATTGTGGCGACTGACAAGTTTCAACAGATGGTTTCAGTCAATACTTATCAATCAATCCGATTTATCTTAGATGGGAAATATAGTATTCGGGAAATTGCGGCGAAGGCTCGGAAAGCACCTGTCGCAATCGGACAATCTTTTCGATCGCATCTCCAGTCTGGGGTACTGGCATTAGTAGATCTGCCTGACTTCCTGAGTCCGATCGATCGGGCTAAACAGCTACATGGACTCGACGCACCATTGATTGTTTGTATCGATGATAGCCCGTTTGTGTGTGATCGCTTAGAACAAATTTTTCAGCAAGAGGGTTATCAATTTATTAGTGTGATGGATTCGCTCAAAGCAATTCCGATCGTCATTGCCAAAAAGCCACAGTTAATTTTTCTAGATTTGGTGATGCCAAATGCTAATGGTTATGAAATTTGTAGTCGGCTGCGGAAAATTGGCACTTTTCAGAATACACCTATTGTGATTTTGACAGGTAATGATGGGGTGATCGATCGAGTCCGTGCCAAGGTTGTTGGTGCAACTGATTTCTTGACTAAGCCAGTTCAATCAGAATTAGTTCTGGAAGTTGCCCAAAAGTATCTAAAAACCGCAGCTCGAGTAATTGGGTAAGAAGGGTCAAAGAACCCTTTACCCTTTACCCTTTACCCTCTAACCTTTACCCTCTAACCTTTACCCCTCCCCCCCTTTCTTATGTCTACCGCCTTAATTGTCGAAGATGTCCAGACCGATCTAATGATTTTTACAAGCTATTTAGAAACATTAGGTTGGCGTGTAATAGTAGCAATGAATGGAGAAGAAGCACTGACTTATTTAAGTACAAATACGCCAGATATTGTTTTCTTAGATGTCGTTCTCCCTGGACGCAGTGGGTTTGAAATTTGTCGAACGATCAAGTCGCAGATAGGTACCCAAAAGATTCCAGTAGTAATCTGTTCGACTAAAAATACTGATATGGATCGATTTTGGGGATTGAAACAAGGTGCCGATCTCTATTTGACTAAGCCAGTAAACAGACATGACTTTATAGAAGTATTGCAAAAATTAGTTAATTAATTAGGATGTCATCTTCATCACTTGTCGATTCAGATCGATCGACCTACCAGCAATTTTTGAGATTTCAGCTTCAGCCCAATCTGATGGCGTTAATTGAGATCGAACTAGTTACAGAACTAGTCAATATTTTGGTCGATCGAGTAGTGCCAATGCCCCATCTACCATCCGCAGTAATGGGTGTTTACAATTGGCGAGGTGAGATTCTCTGGATTGTCGATTTGGCAATGCTATTAGGTTGTGGATCTCCGCGCCGTTATCGCAGCCTCCAACCGACGATGATTCTTACCAGCAATCTCAATAGTGAAGATCGACAGCAAAAAACAATTGGCTTTGTTGTCGATGAAATTGCCGAACTTGAATTGTGCGATTTAGATCTAATTGAATCTCCTCTTCCAGATAACATCTATCCAGAATTTTCGGACTGGGCAAGGGGCTTGTGGTCATCGACTACGGGTGAAAGTTTCCTGGTGTTGAATGGAGCTACAATCCTCGATCGAGCCAGTTTTCATGCTGATGTCTAATTAGGTTTTAGGCTTTGGGTTTTAGGCTTTAGTCGATAACTTAAATATCCGATCTGTTAGTGAACTTAAATTAATTTTGATATAAAAATAAACTGATGAATACGATCGAACGTAACGAAACTTCAGAAAATGCTACCCCTCCAGAATCTCAAATTTTGGATACTACATCTACAGATTTATTCCCGTTGGTAGCCACAGAACAGGCAAATCTGACTGAATTGCGTTCGTCAAAATTAACTATCGCTCAAAGAGTAAGCCACCAACATTCACGGACATTGCAGCGACAAATTTTCTTGACAATTTTACCATTTATTGTCCTACCAATCGCAATTAGTGGATGGATGATGTTCCATGAGATTAACGAACATAACTCAGCAGATCGGGAGCAAATCGCTCATCAAAATGTGGAATCACATTCTCGGATAGATCTGATTATTTTGCTATCGATGGGTTGCATCAATTTAGGTGCGGCGATTTGGATGACCCGCCGACTTTCCAACTCTTTTAAGCAAGTAACTGCCAAACTCACTGATGCGGCAAATGGTAATCTCTCCGTCCAACTCGAATCTGGCGATACTGCGGAATTTCAAGAGCTTGCCGAGAGCTTTAACCAATTAGTTGCTAACTTTAGTCAGACGCTTCAACAACAGCAATTGGCAGCACAGGCAAACAAGTTATTTGGCAGGGTTGCGCTCAGAGCGCAGGAATCAGTAGATCTGCTGCAAGTATATAATACTGGCGTAATTGGCATTGCCGAAATTCTCAAAGTCGATCGAGTGTCGATCTACCGTTGCAATCGGGATGGAAGTGCTGTTGTCGTCGCCGAATCAGTAGCATCTGGCTATCAGCCGACACTTTCGACTTCCATCGGACAGATGTATTTTGCGGAGTCCCCCGCCGAATTAAAACGGTATCAGCAGGGCGAAATCGTCGAGATCGACGATCTGCAACAGATCCAAATCACTCCCCAGCGACGGGATCTGTTCGCTAAAATGCAAGTGAGATCGATATTGTCGATCCCAATCTTGGCGGGTAAACAATTGGTGGGTTTACTAGTAATCCATCAATGCAGTCGGGTGAGACAGTGGCAACCTTGGGAAGTGTCTTTTGGCAATCAAGCTGCACTGCGATTGGGTTTAGCTGTCGAACAGATTACGACGTGGAATATTCAGGCTGTGGAATTGCGCCGGACAAATATGTTGTCTCAGGCACTCCAACTAAATGAACCAGTGGAGTTGACAGATTTACTCGATCGCGCGTTGGAAATTATTCGCCAAGAATTTAATCTCGATCGGGTAATGGTGTTAGATCTGTGCGATGTTCGCGCGGGACAAGAGATCGCTACCGCCGTCAAGCCAGGTTGTTTGATGATAGATGAAGCGGCAATCGGCCAGTATTTAGACTATGAATTTGAGCGTAACGATCTTGAACCAGAACAGATTTCTAGTATTTACAACCTGGATGATAGTGGGGGACTGAAGGCAAACGAGATCGAACTGTTAGAAAATTTCCAAATTCGCGCGCGGTTGGTGGCACCGATTTCCGTCGAAGGTCGATTGTTGGGATTGGTAGTTGGACATATGTGTACGGAAGATCGCCAGTGGAAACCAGCCGAGATTGACAAATTTGCCATCGTTGCCAATAAAATCGGATTGGTCATCGATCGCCGCAACTCGATCGGTCAACGAGCAGATCGGTTACATTACAAGAATTTGCTCTCAGAGATCATTCTAAAACTGCGGGAATCACTCGATCGAGATGAGATTATTGCCACCGCATTGACTAATTTACGACAGAATTTTGGACTCGATCGAGCAATTTTCATCAGTCTAAATGAGAACTCGCCAGCGACGATCGTCGCCGAATCACTCGCACCTGGCAACCTGTCGATCTTAGGTGAAGTAGTCGATAATTCTTTGCTCGAACAAGCTCAAATTTCTGGCTCCCAGAAAGGACAAATTACGGCGATCGAGGATATCTATCGAGAGGGGTTTAATGCTGCTCAGATCCAGCAGATCGAAAGCTTCCAAGCGCGGGCAAGTATCATGATGCCGATTGTAGTTAACACCAAATCGATCGGGTTAATTATTGGAGATATGTGTCACGGTACGCGGATGTGGGAGCCAGTCGTCGTCGAGACAATCGGGGAAATTGCCACTCAAATCGGTCTGGTTTTGAATCAGGCTCAACTATTCGCCCAAAGAGAAAATGATGCCCGAAGATCGCAAATTATCTCTAACTTTACCCTGCAATTGCGGCAATCCTTAAAACGAAAAGATATTCTGACTACGGCTGTCGAACTCGTGCGTCACGCATTGGATCTCGATCGAGCCATCATTTTTGAGCTAGATTCAGCTCTTAATGGCACAATTGCTGCTGAATCTGTTGCGGCTGGAAAACTCTCGATTATTGGCCAGCACATTGAGGATTGTTGTATCAAAGATGCGGGATACGCACAGGGGAAATTTACCGCATTCGCGGATATCTATCACTCTGGCTTGACTGATTGTCATATTCAGATGCTAGAAAAGCTCCAAGTGCGGGCGAATTTGGTCGTGCCGATTTCAGTCGACGGTCACTTATTCGGCTTATTTATCGCCCATGAGTGTCAATTACCCCGTGCATGGCAACCAGAGGAGATCGATTTATTCAATCAATTATCTACTCAACTCGCTCTGGCACTCAACCAGGTATTGCTACTCGAACAACGAGAAGCAGCGGCAAAGCAAGCTCAATTTTTGTCAGAGATTACGCTCAAACTCCGTCAATCGATTGACGAAACCAAGATTCTCAGTATCGCGCTCCCAGAAATTCGGACAGCTTTGGGAGTCGATCGCGCTAGCATTTTGGTGGTAGATAATCATGGCGAAGGTGAAGGTAAAATTATTGCTGAATCGATCGCCTCAGCCGAATTTTCCATCATGGGTGCCACTGTTGCTGCGGAATATATGTTTGAAGTTTTTGGCAGGGGTTATCAAGAGGGTTCTTTTATTCAGGTCAACGATCTCCAGGTATCGGATTTTAGTGCAGCTTTAATCTCGCATTTACAAAGAATTAACATCAAATCGATCGTCACGACTCCAATTATTGTCAACAATAAATTTTTTGGACTATTTAGTATCACAATGTGTCGGAGTCCAAGAGATTGGCAGCCGTCGGAAATAGATCTTCTGCTCCAAATCGCTACTCAAATCGGTGTTGCCCTCACCCAATCGCAGCTAGTTCGTCAACTGGAAGCTGCCAATTTACAACAGTCGGGATATGCTGCCAGTCAAGAAGCCGCGCGACAAATTCTCCAGAAAAATGCTTGGGATCTGCTGATTCAAGTCGATCGGATCAGCCAAGGCGATCTGACAATTCGCGCTCATGTAACTGAAGACGAAATTGGTACGATCGCCGATTCCTACAATTCTACCGTCGCCAGCTTACGACGATTGGTCAACGACGTGCGAAATGTCTCGCAGAAAGTAGTCAGCACCACGAATCTCAATGAAATTTCGGTCGCCGAACTGTCGATCGAAGCTCTCCAACAATCTGAGGATATTGATTCCGCACTCCATCGACTGCGAGAGATGTCTGGATCGATCGATCTAGTTGTGAGCAATGCTCTGGTTGCCGAATCCGCCGTGATGGAATCAGCCAAATTAGTCCAAGCTGGCGATGCCGCGATGAATTTGGCGGTGGAAGGGATTCTCACCATTCGCAATACCGTTGCCGAAACAGCCAAAAAGGTCAAACGGCTGGGTGAATCTTCCCAAAAAATCTCGAAAGTTGTCAACCTGATTAGTAGCTTCGCCGCCCAAACCAACCTCCTAGCACTCAATGCCAGTATTGAGGCAGCGCGGGCGGGTGAAGAAGGACGAGGATTTGCGGTAGTCGCCGAAGAAGTTCGCTCTCTGGCGCGCCAATCTGCCACAGCTACAGGTGAAATTGAGAATTTAGTCGCTAGTATTCAAGCACAGACGAGTGAAGTGGTAATGGCGATGGAAGCTGGTACCGAACAAGTAATTATCGGTACCAGACTGGTTGATGAAACTCGTGCCAGTCTCGATCGCATTACCGCCATCGGTGCCAAAATCGGCGAACTTGTCGAATCGATCGCCCAAGCCGCTCTCGTGCAATCAGAAAGCTCGGTACAAGTAACTCACAGTATCGATCGAGTCGCCAATATTGCCACTAAAACCTCCACGCGGGCGGATAATGTCCAAGCCTCATTCCAAGATCTGATCCAACTCTCTCAGGAATTACAGCAGAATATCGGTCAGTTTAAAATTGAGTAGCTAAGTTAGGGGATAGGTGATAGGGGATAGGAAATAGGGTGCTTAGGGATCGAGAGAATAGAGGATCGGGAGGATGCTTGCGTCCTACAACCTAAAACCTAAAACCGACCCTCTATCTCCCAAATAATCCAAATCCCCTCATCTCTAAAATTAGATCTTTCCCCTATCCCCTATCCCCTATCCCCTCCCCCCTAGCCATGTACATCGACCCAGAATTGCGAGATCGAGTTTATCAATTGTTCAGCTTGGAAGTGCCCAAGATGTTACAGGAGATCGAAACAGAACTAGTGACTCTGAGTATCGATCGGAGTGGGACTAAGGTCAAAAAATTGTTGCGTGCAGCTCATTCGATCAAGGGGGGTGCGGCAAGTTTGGGGTTGACAGAAATTACCGATCTCTCTCATCAAATTGAAGATATTTTTAGGGTGCTCAATCATCCAGAGTTGCCCTTCGATCGCAAGTTAGAACTACTCTTATTTGAAATTTATGACTATCTGAATCAACTTGTCACTGCGGAGATTCGAGGGGAAATATTACCACAGAGTTTTCATACCAAAACTCAAATCGTCCTCGCCAATCTGGACGAAGAGATCGGTCACTTTGTCATCGCTGGACAACAACTACCAGACTGTCTGTTGATTGGGATCGATATGACTCAATCAATTTTTGAGATCGATGTCGCCCAAAGTTTGGCCAGACTCGAACGGGTACTACTAGATCCAGACTGTCATCATATTGTCGTGGGCGAGTTTCGCGCTCAATCAGAAGTATTTACTGGAATTGCGGCACTCACGAATACACCTTGTTTTGGCAAGCTCGCTCATGCCACCATTGCCGCTTTAGACCGTCATCCCCACCGCGCTCGGGAAATGTGTTGTTTTGCCCTAGTAGACTTTTATGCTGCCTTAGAAGCTGTCCTGATTGGCGATCGAGATGCGTGCGGTCAGATCTCTCCAGGCTTTGCATTTGCAATCGCCGAACCACCCCAGATCGCCATTACTACCGAGCAAACCAAACCAATGGTGGTAGTTGCTGGCGATTTATTCGATCTCGAAGATCTGTTCGACGATCTTTTACCTGCTTTCGCTCCGCCAGATTTGGAACTCGGTGGCGATTTTCTAACTGTAGGCACAGCCGCGCCGCTGGAGCATCTCATCCTCGATCTCAACAATGACGAGCTTGAATCGTTTGGCTGGGCGGCTGAAGCGCAACTCGATCGACAGATCCCACCGCAGTTAGATTTTCCAGGGTTGACTAGTGACGATCAAGATGAATTTGATTTCTTAATTGAAGACAGCCGATTCGCACCAGCGATGGCAGTGGAAGCTAGTTTCAGTTTTGACTTGGTGGATATTTTCGATCTCCCCAGTAACCAGAGCTTCGGATTTCCCGCGATGGCAGTGGAAGCTAGTTTCAGTTTTGACTTGGTGGACATTTTCGATCTCCCCAGATCTCTGAATACTTCCCTCAGCAGCAATAACCTGGAGATAATGCTGACGGAAATCACTAGTAATTTCGACAAATTTGCATCGATTACACCATCGACATTTGCGCCGCCACCCAGAGAAATCGCGCCAATTCGGGTCAAAAAGTCGCGGAAACTAGCTATTTCGCCCATCCCGCAACTATCAGTGCGAGTCGGCATCGATCGATTGGAGCGGATGAATAATCTGATGGGCGAACTCGCGATCGAGCGACATGGATTAGCATTACATAATGAGCAATTTAGCGATACCTTGGCGCGACTGCGCGCGAAATGCGATAATTTCCAGTCAATTGGCGATAACTTACGACAGGTTGCCGATTCCTTGGCGATCTCCGCCCATCAGCCACCAACACAGAACGATTTACCTGACGAGTTTTCACTCAATGAGGATTTCAGTCAAGAATTCGATACCCTCGAACTCGATCGCTATAGCGAAGTCCATCATATCGCCCAAGCCACGATCGAGCAACTCGCCCAAATCGAAGAACAGATCGAGGATCTCTCCTTGTTTGTCACCCAATCCCACCATCAGATCGATCGCCAAAAACAACTCCTCTCCCATCTCCGCGACGATTTAATGTGGGCGCGAATGTTACCATTGGGCGAAATTCTCAATCGTTTTCCCCGCAGCATTCACGATCTGTCGATCGAATTTAACAAACCCGTCGATCTCAAAATTGTCGGAGCTGGAGTCCTCGTAGATCGAGCTGTAATCGACAAACTTTTCGATCCCCTCGTCCATCTCCTCCGCAACGCTTTCGACCACGGCATCGACCCCCTGGCCGCCCGTCAAGCAATGAATAAACCCGAACGCGGCTCGATCGAAATTAATGCCTACCATCAAGGTAGTCAAACAGTCATTGAGATCGTCGATGATGGCGGTGGCATTGACATCGAGCGGATTAAAGCCAAAGCGATCGCCCAGGCAATTATGACCGCGACAGATGCTGCTACAGCTACCCGAGCGCAACTCCTCGATCTTCTGTTCTCTCCAGGTTTCTCTACAGCCGATCGAGTCACGAAATTATCTGGACGCGGCATGGGTTTGGACATCGTCAAAGAGCAGATTCGATCGATTAAAGGGACGATCTCGATCGATTCTCAAGTGGGAGTCGGAAGTACTTTCACCCTCCGCATTCCGCTCACCCTGACGATCGCCCAGTTAATGATCTGTCAAGTCGGCAATGCGATCTACGCTTTCCCTGCTGATAGTATTTACAAAATTGTTGTTCCCACCCCTGCAGAATTGACAGCAGAAGACACTCAGAGAATCTTCCATTGGCGCGATCTAACCATCCCTATTTACAATCTTGCCGATCTCCTCACCTATTCGATTCCCATCCCCGAACGCCGGATTTCCCATACTCTCAAAAGTAGTGGTAACAACCCCGATGACTGGCTACCGCCACTGTTACTGATCCGCAGAGGCGATTTAATCGTCGCCATCGAGATCGATCTAATGATTGCCGAACAAGAGTTAACCATCGTCCCCTTTGGGAAAGCCATTACTCCTCCTAGTTATAGTTATGGCTGTACGATTTTAGGGGATGGAATTATCCTCCCTGTCATCGATCCGCACACTCTAATTCAGACATTAGTCGAACCTCCACGTTATTTATTCACTCCTAAGTTATTCTCAGCTCCAGCGATCGGTTCGATCGGTTCAATTCTGGTCATTGATGACTCGATTACTACCCGTCAGAGTCTGTGTCTCTCGCTCGAAAAATTTGGCTACCGCACGCTCCAAGCCAAAGATGGACAAGAAGCACTCCAAATCCTCCGCCATAAAACCAGCGAAATTAAATTGGTCGTTTGTGATGTCGAGATGCCAAACATGAATGGATTTGAATTTCTCAATGTCTATCGGCAAGATGCCGCGATTTCCCATATTCCCGTTGTCATGCTCACCTCTCGTAGCAATGCCAAACATCGTCAATTTGCCGCTCATCTGGGTGCGATCGACTATTTTATTAAACCCTATGTCGAACAAGATTTTATGACTGCGATCGGAAAAATAATTAATAATTGATAATTATTAATTATTAAATCTAGTACTAGTAATCGACGACATAAGTTCAGCCACCAGTTACAACGCCTCGCTCCCAATAACGAATCCCGAATCCCGAACCCCGAATCCCGAATCCCGAATCCCGAATCCCCCAAAAGAATATGTTTGCAAATACTGCCTTAAATAAATCGTCTAAACTAACCCCCAAAATTATACCAACGCTCGAATTAGTTGTGTTCGAGCTTGCCAAAATTAGTTTTGGGATTCCCATGACTAAAATTAATCGAGTCATTAGTAGTATTTTCATCGGTGAAGATTATAGTCTCACACAGGATGTCCAGATCCTCGATCTTCACCACCAACTAACTGGGTTAGAACTCTTAGAGCCAAACGCGATCGCCATTTTCACCAGCAAAGATCGACAATTATATGGTATCCCGATCGAAACAGTGCCGACTCTTGTTTCTGTGCCACTCGATCGAATTCGGATTTTACCTAGTGAATTTCGTACTAACAATCCCCTCGGAATTGCCAGCCATATTGCGATGGTTTCTAGTCCGGTTGCCGAATTAACTATCTTTATTTTAGATCGTTAACTCTAGAAAGTTCCGTGCAAAGTAAAAGATGAACGAGACGATTGACCGATTAATCAATTCTGCATTAGCAGCCGTCAACCCATTTGATGCGATTCAAAATCATTTATGCTTAGATGGCGACAATCTAAGGATTGAAGATTGCGTCATTAATTTAACTAATAAAGATATTCGTTGCGTCTCTATAGGTAAAGCTTCTGTACCAATGGCTCGATCGATTCACACACTGCTCGGCAGTCGGATTTCTCAAGGATTAGTTGTTACTAAATATGCGCATTTAGGCGATTCAAAACTTCCAGCTTATTGGAAATCGATCGAGTCAGCACATCCAGTCCCTGACAATCGTAGTTTACATGCTGGCGATCTCGTGTGGGACTTTCTCGCTGATTGTATAGATCGAACCTTAGTGATAGCTTGTATCTCTGGTGGTGCCTCTGCGTTAGTCGTCACACCAAGCAATTGGAGTGCCTTAACTAAACTATTAACCAATCCGCCCACCACCGAAATTACTCAGGAAACGCAACAATTAATTCAGGCGGCTGTATTGAATCAATCCATCGATATTAACACCGTCAATCCTGAAGAAAATATTTCTCTTGCAGCACTTCAATCGATCGGGACGGCATTATTAGGTAGTGGATTATCGATCGAGAAAATTAATGCAGTACGATCCAGGATCGATCGGTTAAAAGGTGGTGGTTTCGTCGAACGAGTTGGAGCAGGCAAAGTGATTGGATTAATTTTATCAGATGTCATCGGCGATCCAATTGCCTCGATCGCCTCAGGTTTAACCAATCATCCCGATGCCGATAATCTATTAGTGGGAAACAATCGTCAAGCCTGCGAAGCTGTAGCGAAAACTGCCCGTGAATTGGGCTACGATCCGCAGATCGTTACTACGGAAATGGATGGAGCAGCGCGGGTAAGAGGAGTGGAAATTGCGCGTGAAATTATTACGAAACCCGATCGAACTATTTTAATATATGGTGGCGAAACTACTGTTAATTTACCCGAACATTGCACTGGTAAAGGTGGGCGCAATCAAGAATTAGGACTAGCCGCCGCAATCGAATTAGCGATTCATCGTACCCCCGCTTGGGTAATAACCCTGGCAACTGATGGTACAGATGGGCCGACTGATGCGGCGGGGGTGACAGTAAACGAGATGACGATCGAACGCGCGTTATCATTAGGATTGGATGCTGATTCAGCACTCGATCGACATGATAGTTATCCATTCTTTCAGCAATTGGGCGGTCTACATCAAATTGGTGCTACAGGCACTAATGTCGCCGATCTCACGATCGCAATTCGTCCCTAGATGTAAGTTTATCTATCCAAATATGTCTTTATATAAAGGAATATTTCAATTATGACCGACTGCGTGGGTTTCACCACAACCACCATAAGAGTCCGTGCTAACATCCATCAGTGTAAGCACAAGTCATGAGAAGAGAGTATAGCTGTGGTACTACGGGTTGCTGTTGTCGGTTCTGGTCCAGCGGGTTCTTGCGCCGCTGAAGTGTTGGCGAAAGCTGGTATTGAAACT
>NZ_JANOJV010000042.1:0-3911 GCF_031418915.1 Chamaesiphon sp. VAR_48_metabat_135_sub
TCGCGTATGCCTAGCAACACTTCTACAATTACCATAGGTATCGATCTCTGATTTCACTAGATTGACAAATAATCTAGTGAAGGCTAAGTCGCTCCAAATAAATACATCTAAACAGTTTTCGGCTAACTTAGGTGATTTACCCAATGTCTTCCAAACTGGCTGCATCAATAGTGGTTTCTGATAGTCTAGTAGTGATAATGCGATCGCATCTAGAGCATCAATCATTTTCGGAATATACGGAATAACACTACTTCAGTTCTGTCCAATCATCGATCGAGATCGGATAAAGATCGAGGATACGTTTGAGTAGATCGAGTTTACCCTTGAAACTATCGATGATACTGCAAGCTAAGTATACGATCGTATCGGGTCTAATGACGATCTCACATCCATAATTATCCTCAGCCAGATCGCAAGTGGTATGATCTGGCAAAGCTGTTAATTTAATTTCGATCGCTTGTAGACAGGTTCCTTGATCGCGTGATTGTGTGACTAAATCAACTCCTGGTAAGTTACCGATTACATATTGTTGATAAGGCGTGAATTGATTTTCAAAAGCATAAAATAAATTATCAGATGTTGGCTCGATTCCGTATAGGGTGGATGTATCGATCGTTGAATGAATAACTTGTAAATTAGAATCGAGTTTTAGGTAAATATTATCTAGGTTGCATCGATACAAGTATGCACAAAGGGCGGCTGGAAAAGATGAGTTAAAACAATTTTTACCCCATGCCTCTTTTTGGCTGAAATCTCGATTGGAGTGGTTTAGCCCGAATAGCCCTGGTATTGAAATTGTGTTTTGTTCGATCGTCACTGCTAAATAACCCGCTACTAGCCTCTCATTAAAACTTGATAATATTAAAATACTTAGCTTTTACATATTTGATATATCCTTAAACGTTCTCTAGCATCAACATCTAGTTTTACTTCAACTTTCATTTCACTACTTACTATTTGTGTTGAGACATCTACATTATCCACTCTAAGATTTTCAATTTCAGCCATTTGAAGATATGTATCCCCAGTTAAATAAATTCTATCTGATAGAGATAATGATATTTCTTGATTCAGTTTGATTTCAGCTACTTTCCTCTTATTAAACCATCTTTTTATAGTCCCTATCTCCTTAACGATACCATGCTGCTTTTGTTTCTCAAAAGTCTGATGTATCACTAGCTCTAGCAATGAAAAGCACAATATTTCGATAAAGTCACACATTTCCAATAATAAATTACTGTTTAGTAAACTAGATCTGTCTTTTTTTGAGTTACTATGAGAAGCATCATTTCTATATTCTATGAAATCCTCTAATTTACCTGCGGCTGTTCCCTCTCCTTGGAAAAATCGAATAATTTTTGGATGTTTATTTATCCAGATCCAAGTCTGATCGCAAATATTTGCATTATTAAATAAATCTCCTAGTATTTTCTCTCTGATGTTATTGTCGTGACTAGAAAAAGCATTCTGCCATAGCGTATAGTTTGCACTGCCTGTTACTCCTTGATATAATCCCTCTATCATATCTTTGACAGAACTATCTTTAAACCCACTTTTTGTTTTGCAAGACTTAGATATTAAATCACCTACTTTCTCAGCGTGACTTCTTCTGATTTTTTCATCCAAGGCTGAATAATCATTGATAATTGTTGGCAGTTGCTCGATCCATTCATTAATGATGTTCTCAACAAAACTTTCATAAATAGAATATAGTCGAGTGACAATAGAACAATGCTCATAAACCATCCACTCTTGTTCGGTTGGTATAATCTCAATTAACTCCTGCAATAATTTTGATTGAGAATTAATTCCTAGTTCCTCAGATTTTATTTCTCGTATTTTTTGGTTTATCCTGATTATAGATCGAGTTGTTTGAATATCTTTAGCTGCATTTTTAAATAAGTTATTATACATTTATAATAGAAAAATATTTATTCAGCAGCTACTTGGGATAGCATATTTTCAAATAAACTAATCCGCTCTTTAATACCTTCTTTAGTCCCACCACCTCCTGTAAAGAGTTTATTTACTTTTGGTGCTGATAAAAGTTTGTTAGTTGCTTCTACAACTTTTTCCCGACGCTCAATTAACTTAGGAGCACTGGATAAGTGATAACTACATCCCACCATCACAGCATCATAGTACTCTTTATAAGCATAATCTTTTTTGGCACCAAATGGTCTAAACAAATGTTCTTGATAAATATTGGATGCCATTTCAATTGTATCTATAAAACATTTTTGTAACCATTTAATATCATCATCCACAAATATAATTGATTTCTGCATGTATGTATCCAGAAAACTTGATATATCTCCACGGAAGTCAGGGAAATGTCGTAATGCAAAAAAGCGCAAGATTAATTCTAAATCTTCCATTTTCTTAAAAAGATTGTTAGTTTTTAATTTTTTACTATCGCTAACTGGTATATTCCAAGCTTTTGCAAAAATATTGTTTTGAGACAGTTCAAATAATAAATCATTAAATTTTCCTGTGTACAAACAATTACGAATCTCTTGTTTACTTAGTGATATTCCTCCAGTATTAATTCGTTCAAAAGCGAGTCTTCTAAGGGACATTGCCTCTTCTGAGTTTGATGTTGATTCGGTGATTAAGACTATAGATGACAGCGATCTTCTGTCTATACCATCTTTAATTTTAGAGGGTAAATCTTTGTACATGAAGCCATTTAACTCAGCCCACAAGTCCAAGCCAGTTAACTGAAATTTATTATTATAAAAGTCAGAAATAGCAGTAATTCTTTGTTGGCCATCTATAACCTCATAAGAATTGTATTTAGTCTCATACAATATAACTGGTGGAATTGGAATATTCACCAAAAAAGATTCGATCAATTTTGATTGCTGTTCTTCATTCCAGCGATCCTTTCTTTGATAGAAAGGTCTAGTATTAAGATATCCCTCTTTTTTTAAGTTTTCAACAACATTTGGTAATTTCTCACGATTTATTTCAGTTATAAATCGATCGCTTCGATTTTCATATCTATCATTTATTTCTTCGTTAGATAGCTTTTCTGTCAAAGGTCTATATTGTTTTTTGCTAGCCCACATATCTTTTTCACTAGGGGCAAATATTCTATCTGCTGCCTGCGTTTTAGATGTAACCACCATAAATTCTACCTGCAATTGTGTATTTAATCAGAAATATCCCCGATCGAAAACATATATTACCTATCATATATAGGCGATCGAGGATAGTGTTCCTAAAAAATTATATCTTTAGACCTCAGCCAACTTTCTGACATCATCCACCGAGACAGTTCGACCTTCATCTTCAAAACCAGAAATCTGGTCGAAATTCAGATAACGATATAGATCCCCAGCAAACGGATTGATTTTCTTACTCATCAAATCCAGATACTCCGGTACCGTGGGAATCCGTCCTAACAGCGAACAAACTGCTGCTAACTCTGCCGAACCGAGATAGACTTGGGCACCTTTACCCATCCGGTTATTGAAATTGCGGGTAGATGTCGAGAATACCGTAGCATTGTCGGCGGTGCGGGCTTGGTTCCCCATACAGAGACTGCATCCTGGCATTTCTGTCCGTGCGCCAGCGGCATCGAAGATCGCGTACATGCCTTCGGCTTTGAGTTGGGATTCGTCCATGCGGGTGGGGGGACAAATCCACAATTGGGTGGTGACTGCGGGTTCGCCGTCGAGGACTTTGGCGGTGGCGCGGTAGTGTCCGATATTTGTCATGCAGGAGCCGACGAAGACTTCATCGATTTTAGCTCCAGCGACTTCGCTCAGGAGTTTGATATTGTCGGGGTCATTGGGGGCGGCGACGATCGGTTCCGTAATACTATTAAGATCGATCTCGATGATTTCGGCATATTCGGCATCGGCATCGGCGGACATTAGCACGGGATTGGCGAGCCAAGCTTCCAT
>NZ_JANOJV010000043.1:0-20977 GCF_031418915.1 Chamaesiphon sp. VAR_48_metabat_135_sub
CTGAGATAAAACCCTCATCGAACTGGCGTTTGACAACACTAGCCCCAATCACAAAATCTGTGCCCCCATGAGTAATATTAATGTTGCCAAATGGAGCTGTCGAGACACTGAGTGTATTGCTAAATCCCACAAAATCGACGACTCGAAACCGACCTGCTGCATTGACGGTGAGATCGCCACCACGGTGTGGGTATCGTGTATCTCCCACAAATCCAGAACCTGCGTTGGTAGAGATCGAATCGACGATCGCATCTCCTGTTTTGGTTGAGATGCTGACATTTCCACCTCGGGGTTGAATTGCGGCTATTTCTGCTTCAGTTGGGCGACGTTCAGGGGAATTTGGATTGAGGGGATCGCTTAAAAAAACAGCTCGATTTAAGCTCCCTGTTGAAGAATCAATCTTGCCTGTTTTAATCTCCGTTTTCGCAGCGAGTGTAATATTGCCACCATTGCCACCACTGCCTTTTTCATTGCGGACAAAAACATTCAATTTATTGCTGGTATCGAGTGTGCCAGTCAAAATTGCATTGTTGGATTCGATGCGGATGTCTCCACCATTTTTAGCAGGGTTTTGAGGAGTATGAGGATTGTCAAAACTCCCTAGAGGGTTAGGATTGTTAGGATCGAAAGGAATGGAAGGAGGGTTGGGAATACTAGTATCGATATTCTTGGTGATGACATCCCCATTCGAGATTTGACGATTGGCTTTAGTCACGGTATCGCCTTTAGCGATCTTCAGATCGGGACCTGTAACTAATCGCACCACTCCATTAGAATCTACCGTAAGATTATTAGCCGCGATCCTTTTAGCCACGTCCGAGGAGGTCAGAAGTTCAGGTAAGGTGAGAGGCTCAGATGGAGAAGAATTAATTTGACCTATGCTGGTTTGGGAAAGATCGCCACTGAGTGGCTTGCCATCATTGCTCAAGGAGACTAATTTACCATCGGGAACGGTCGCGATCGTGATATTACCGCCTTCGGTTTTAATCGTGCCCGTATTAACTACCGTTCCGCCCACCAGGGTAATATTTTGTCCCGATCTCACGGTGGGATTTCTTGGATTGCCAGCAGTATCGACATTACGATCGTCAAAATTAGCCGCACTAAAAATACTTCCTGGCTGATATCCGCTACTAAACGCCAAATTAGCGGGAGTGTCCGTTAATTGTGCATAGTTATTAGTACCGAAAGCATTAAACCACTTGCCATCGCTAAATCCGATCGCGTTAGCTGTCGTAGCGGTAAAGGCTCCCGGTACATTCAAGCTGGCATTTTGACCAAATACCATCCCGGCGGGATTGATCAAAAATAAATTAGCAATACCCCCAGATACCTGAATTTTGCCATCGATAATCGAGGGAGTACCACCCGTGACTCTGCCCAAAACATTTTTAACCCCTGAAGTACCAGCCAGATCGAAATTAGCAGTGGGGATACTCGTCGGTGTGCGGAGCAAATTGAACTTATCGAAACTATGAAATAAATTCACGCCCGATCGATTGCCACCTGTAATGTTAAAGGTATCCCCAGCAACGTTGACGATCGTGCCATCTTCTCCTACGATCTGCTCTCGTGCGGGAATTGTGTCTGGACTAGGGGAAATGGTAATAGGTTGGTTGGGGTTGCTGATGGGCGGAAGAGCGGAGATCGTAATGCTAGCAGGACTGTTACCACCTGGAACATAAACATCTGGCAAATTTGCAGAAGTAGCTATTACGCCTAGACTACCACTCGCACCATTGGCAAATACAAATCCAGGTTGGGCAGGTTGACCTCTAAAATCGAATGGGGAGCCAGGATTGCTCTCTACGGCTGTTGCGCCGACCGTGAAATTATTGCCACTATGCTCGATCTTAATTTTGCCAGAATTATTAGTAAAAAGACTTAGATAATCAGTGCTACCTGGGGTGTATCCATTTAGGATGTATTTTAACGCTCGAAACAAACCTGCGGCCTGGACATTTATATTACCGCCATTGCTACCGCTGCTAACACTTTTCTCATTAGCAGAGATCGAGTCAACTACAATATCTCCCTTTCTAGTAGCCAGGGTGACGTTTCCACTACTGGGACTAATCTTTACTGTTTGAGTGTCAGCAAGGTCAGTATTGTTGTTACTTGAAGAAGTAATGTTTCCGGTTTTAATCTCTGTTGCCGCTCTGAGGCTAATATTACCCCCATTACCACCACTTCCTGGTTGATTTAAGACGAAATTAGAATTGTTGTTTTTGGTATCAATATTCCCTGAGAGAACTGCCTGACTAGACTCAACTGTGATACTACCCGCATTTTTAGCGGGATTATTAGGAGTGAAAGGATTAGAAACGTCACCTAGAGGGGGATTAGAGGGATTATTGTAATTAAGAGCAGTTCCAGGAATACTAGCATCGAGAGTCTTGGTAATTACATCGCCCTGTGAGATGATGCGATTGGCTTTAGTAACAGTATCACCTTGGGCGATCTTTAGATCGGGACCTGAAACTAATCGCACCACCCCAGTAGAATCCACAGTGACATTGTTAGCTGCGATCGCCTTAACCGCATCAGAAGAAGTCAACAACTCAGGCAGAGATAGAGGTGTAAAAGATGCTGGATTAGCATTAATTTGGCCTGCGGCTGCCATCGGCAGATCGAGACTCAGGGGATTGCCCTCGTTGCTCAATCGAACAAATGTACCCTCAGGTACAGTCGCGATCGTGATATTGCCGCCCTCAGTTTTAATCGTGCCCGTGCTGATAACGGTGCCGCCGACTAGCGTGATACTTTTGCCTGGAGTAGTCGTCAGATTTGCCGCATTAAAAATACTTCCAGGCTGTACACCACTAGCAAATCCCAAACCAGTAGGATTGCCGATTAAAGCAGAATAATTATTTGGAGTGACTCCATCGAAAGCATTAAACCAATTACCATTGCCAAACTCGATCGCATTGGCTGTCGTGGCAGTAAATGAACCTGGCACATTTAAGCTAGCACCTGCGCCAAACACCATCCCAGCGGGATTCATCAAAAACAAATTCGCATTACTGCCAGATACTTGAATTTTGCCATCAATTACAGAAGGACTACCGCCATTAATGCGACTGAGGACATTGACAATGTTGGGAGTGGTAACGAAATTGGCAGTCTGTCCGGTATTGACGTTGAATTGCCCAAAAGTGTGAAATAAATTGTTGCCGCCTGGTTGACCATCTTTAATATCGATCGTGTTGCCACTGGTACTGACGCTCGTGCCATTGCTGCCAGTAATCTGCGCTCGGGCGGAAAGTGATAGTCCTGGTACAAACAAAGCCATCCAGACTAACAGGAGCCAGACTTTTTGAATGGTGTCGAGCTGAATAACTACTGGACGCTGATGATCGACTTTTTTGTTTGATTTCATGACTATAAAATTTCCCCGTTCGGCTAGATTTAGAACGAAATTTATTAATATATGCTAAATAATAGTACACTTTAGTAGCATATTCTCACGAGATTGTACATTTTGCTGATAATCTCATCGAGAATTATCGATCGAGTATAAACTACTCGCTAAGTTTACGCCGATTGGCTTAACCACGGTGAGATTGATCGTTTTATTGTCTATGAAGTAGCGTAAAATACATAATCTTAGATATTTGTAATTATATGCGGTCGGTCGTCCTAATTTTTAAATTTCATGAATAAAATTATCAAAATATTGACAATTTACCCAGCATTACTCTGCTGTTTAATTCTCAATTCATCCCCAACAATCGCGCAAACTCTCCCAACTCAAACCCTGCCTCAGCCGACACAAGATCGCTTTCCCCAACAAATCCCAGCTCCCACACCACTCCCCCTCGAGCAGCCCACAATCCAGCAGCCACCACAAAATCCGGTACCAAGCACAGCACCTGACTCGGTGCAGATTCCAGTGCAAAAGGTTGAGATCGTCGGTAATACATTGCTCAAACCAGCAGATATTCAGCGGATTAGGCAATCGATCGAAGGTAAATCGGTGACGCTGACACAGTTACAGGAGCTAGCTGATGGGATTACCAAACTCTACGTCGAGCGCGGCTACATCAACTCTAGAGCGATCGTCCCCCAGCAGAATATTACTAATGGCATCGTCCAAATTCAAGCAGTCGAGGGCTATGTTTCCCAGATCGATATTCAAGGGCTGGAGCGGTTGCGAGCTGCTTATGTGCGCGATCGATTGCAACTAGGAATTGCCAAACCCTTCAATCAAAATGAGTTGGAAGATAAGCTGAGATTGCTCAGAGCCGATCCACTGTTTGCGAGTCTAGAAGCGAGTCTCAGACCAGGTACGGGGCTAGGTGACAGTGTTTTGACCGTGAGATTGAAAGAGGCAAATGCCTTGACTGGGTTTGTGGGAGTGGATGACTACTCGTCGCCCAGCATCGGAGCCGACAGAATCGGGGCGGTTGTCGGTTACCGCAATCTCACTGGAATTGGCGATGACGTGAGCGCGTCCTACTATCGATCGTTCCAAGGTGGCTCGAATGCCTACGATTTTAATTACCGCGTGCCAGTCAATCCGATGAATGGTACCGTTCAACTCAGAGTTGCCCCCAGTCGCACAAAGATTGTCGATCCACAATTTGCCAGTTTGGGGATTCGCAGCGACAGCGATTTGTATGAGATCAGCTATCGTCAGCCATTGACTCGATCGACTCGCGAAGAGTTTGCCCTGTCTTTAGCCTTTGCCGTTCAAGATGGACAAACTTTTCTCAATGAAAATCAACCGCAACCGTTTGGAATCGGTCCCGATGCTAATGGCTATAGTCGCACTCGCACCATCAAGTTTGGGCAAGATTATCTCAGCCGAGATCTGCGTGGTGCCTGGGCGTTTCGATCGCAGTTTAATCTAGGCATTAACGCTTTCAATGCGACTAGAAACACGGGTGGAAGTCCAGACGGATCGTTTTTTAGTTGGGTTGCACAAGTCCAAAGAGCGCAACAATTAGATGTCAATCAACTGCTGATCGCTCAAGCCGACTTACAAATTAGTCCCGATAGTTTGCTACCTGCACAACAGTTAACGCTCGGCGGCGGACAAAGTTTGCGGGGTTACAGTCAGAATGCTAGATTTGGTGATAATGGGGTTCGGGTATCGGTTGAAAATCGGATTGCCTTACAAAGAAATACGGCGGGTGTACCCACACTTCAAATCGTGCCATTTATCGACATGGGTGCTGTGTGGAATAATCCTAGCAATCCCAATACACTGCCCAACCGAAACTTTTTGGCAGGTGTGGGAGTGGGGACGATCGTAGAACCATTTCCCCAATTTAATATCCGTGCCGATTTAGCCGTACCATTAGTGAATTTGAATCAGTCAGGCGAAAGTGCCCAAACTCGCTGGCTATCTTTTTCGGCTGGATACAGTTTTTAACAATAGCAACCTCTTAACTTTATGAAAAAACTCTTAACTATTGCTGGAATTATTGCTACTGTGGTCACACTCGGATGGACATCAGAAGCTAAAGCAGATTTGGTATTTTGCAATCGGATCGATCGACCGATTTATATGGCATTATCTCAAAAAACTACTAATATTCAATCAAAAATAACGATCAAAGGTTGGTGGTATGCCCAGCCAGGACAATGCCAAAGTGTCTACTTAAATAGATTGAAACCAGAAGAATCTTATGGTTATTATGCTGTTAGTGATGATGGCAAAAAGAAATGGGGTGGTGATGCTAAAGAGGTAGAACTCTGTGTCAATGACAATGGATTTGATGCAATATCTGGTAAAAATTCACAGTGTACCGCCCCTAATTATGCTGTTAGATTTAAGTGGTTGGACACTGGAAACCAGCCAGCTATCAGCTTTGATTTTAGTTAATCTAACGTGGGTTTCTCCTGTCGGAGAGGCTACGCCAACGGGTTAAGGATCGCCGCTCGAACGCGCAAGCGCGCCCCCTAAGGGTGGTCGTTTTAGGCTCCGCTCATTACCCGCCTGGGGATTAATCCCCAGGCTAATAGCTCAAGTCTGTTGAAACAGACTGATAGATTCCTCTTAGAGGCTGTTTGAAAAGTTGTTTTTGTTACTGGAACCTAGTCTACTTTAGTAGACTTTTTATTGGTAGCCCGCGATTTATCTGCGGGCGGTAGGGAGCGGAGCAAGTCAGACTAGCAATCTAATCGCTAGTCTGCTCGCTGACTTTGGTAACATCAAGAATTGGTGCCGTACCGCTTCTAGTTCGATATTTTCTGAGGAATTTACGGTTGTTGGTACCGATCGTGGCCGAACTATCACTCAGTTGATAATTTACAGGCGACTTATCTATTTTAGCACCAATAACTTTGATAGCTTGAGGTTGAAGTTTCAAGAAAGTTTGCATCGGAATACCTAAGTTAAATCCGGTTTTTTCATTACTACCCACTCCACCAGAGTTCTCTTCTTCGGGATTTTGACTATTACGATCTCCTTGTCCGTGAATTGCCACAACTCTGCCTGCAACATCTAAAACTGGCCCTCCACTCATCCCCGATCTGGTGATGCTGGTGTAGGAAAGATCGTAGCCATTCGTCGTAATCGGCTCTTGAGTGTTGGGATCGCTTTCCTCAAGTCGCGAAGAAACCATTCCCCCTGTAAATTGAAAAGTAATTCGTCTGATTGCTTGTCCTGGTTTGGGAAAACCCGCAACATACACGGGAGTACCTTCTTCGGCATATTCGGAATTACCGATCGTCCCAACGGCAAAAGCATTGTTACTTTCAAAGGAAAAGATCGCGAGATCGACCTTAGGCAGGATTTTAATATTTCGATCGACATCAATATTGATTCTTTCACGCTTTTTCTTGCCTGAATTATCTAAAATAATCGGGGTAATGAGTTGATAACTATTACTAGAACTGTTAACCACATGGGCGGCTGTTAAGATTGTATAAATATTTTTCGCGCCTTTTTTGACGCGACCGATAATAACTCCAGACCCAAATCCACCATCGGCGGATTCGATTCTGACTACCATTTTTTTGGCGATCGCGGCGACCTCTTTGGGCTGAATTGCACTAGCTTCACGAGCAGCTTCAACTGTTTGGGATGTGGATGTTACTAAAGTTGCAGCGGTCAGGCACAGGGGGATTAGATAACGGTAGATCATAGTTTTTCTCAAATAATATTAGGCAAGATCGGAGCATGAACGATTGAAGAGTTCTTTCTCATCATTTTCGCTCGATCGAGAACGTCATTAATTAGCAATAATACCAAAAACACAACAGGAAAAATGTTACAAACTAGCTTAACCCTATGGCATACTGAGATCTGACGATCGATCTCTTGTTACATATCTCTCCTAAAAACCATGTCTTCAGCACCTCATCTCACCACTTACACCTTTGAAACAGTCAGTGTCGATGGGAATGGTGAAATAATCGATCGTCAACTAGTTACTGCTGAATGCTTGACAGAAAGAGTGGGAGATGGAATCACTCTAGATCTAGTGTTGATTCCAGGCGGTACATTTATGATGGGCGACAGTAGACACCATCAAGATGAACAACCGATCCACCAAGTGACGCTAGCACCGTTCTATATAGGTAAATACCCAATTACTCAAGCTCAATATCGATCGATTATGGGCGAAAATATGGGTGTGGGAGTAGGAGCGGATTACCCGATCGAGCAAGTAAATTGGGATGATGCTCTAGAATTCTGTCGCAAATTATCTCACCAAACAGGGCAACAATACAGTCTCCCCGGCGAATCACAGTGGGAGTATGCTTGTCGCGCCACAACTACCACCTCCTTCTACTTTGGGGATATTATCACACCCAATTTAGTCAACTATAATGGCGATTATCCCTACAATGGCGCACCAACAGGTGAAAATCGCGGACAGGCGACACCGGTGGGGAGTTTCCCCCCCAATACGTTTGGATTGTATGACATGCATGGGAATGTGTGGGAATGGTGTCTGGATGAGTACCAGTCTAATTATTTAAGTGCGCCAACAGATGGCCGTGCCTTAAATCCTCACAGATCCGCAGGAAATCTCAAACGTGTCATGCGCGGTGGTGCTTGGGATTATGTCGCGAAGGGATGTCGCAGTACAGTTCGCTGTAGTCTCGCGCCGACGATTCGGATCGATGGGTGTGGCTTCCGAGTCGTGCTGGCAAAGTAACATAATTCATCAATTCAATCGATCGACGGGAGTGCAATTGCATAATATCAGCAGCAGTAGAAAACAAGATCGCCACTGCCCGCTTTAACCTTAACGCCATCCCAGTAATTGATGGGTATATTAAAGAGAGAGGATTCAGATCGGCATCTATGCAAAATTCAGCAGCAGAATTTATTGGGGAAGTATTATGCGATCGCTACCAGATCCAGCAGCAGTTAGGCAAAAAGACTGGTAGAAGAACCTTTTTGGCGATCGATCTCCAAACATCACAACAAGTCGTCATTAAACTGCTAATTTTTAATAGCGAGTTTATTTGGGACGATCTCAAACTATTCGAGCGGGAAGCGGAAACCCTTAAACATCTGGATCTCCCAGCTATTCCCCATTACCTGGACTATTTTGAATTCGATTTACCAACTTTAAAGGGTTTCGCGCTGGTGCAAACCTATATCGATGCCCCATCCCTCGAAGAAGCCGTGAGTACAGGCAGACGCTTCACCCAGAGCGAACTAAAAGAATTAACCCTTGCCCTCCTCAATATTCTCGATTATCTACACTCGCTCCAACCACCAGTCATTCATCGGGATCTCAAACCCAGCAATATTCTGATCGCCAATCGATCGGGGAATAGTATCGGTGACGTGTATTTAGTCGATTTTGGCTCGGTTCAAAACGTTGCTGCCAAAGATGGCGGTACGATGACAGTAGTAGGCACCTATGGTTACATGCCGATGGAGCAATTCGGCGGTAAAACCGTTCCAGCTTCGGATCTTTACAGCTTGGGTGCAACTTTAATCTACACCATTTCTGGCGTTCATCCTGCCGATTTGCCCCAAGAAGACGGCACAATTGGGCTACCAGCGAATGGCTTGAGTCAGGGCTGGCAAAGGTGGCTCAAAATGGCGATCGAACCCAGTCTCAAAAAACGCTTTCCCAATGTCCAGACTGCCAAATCCGCGCTGGAGCGGTTGGATGAAATTCATAGTATTTCCAGAGAAAAACCCTACGGTAGCAAAATAGTTTTAACGAAAAGTGCGGAGACGATCGATATTATCATTCCCGATCGACGTTTTCCAATCGGCTGGGGAATCGCGATCGTTCTCAGCATGTTTATTCTACCAATTCCGGTAACAATTATTAGTATGATAGTGATGTCATTAAGTCAATACTATCTGCCATTTGCCTTGGTTTCTCAGCTATTTTCCTGGTCCCCAGTTGTTTACAATCTTGCTTACTATTTCTTTGGCAAATTACATTTGCGAATCGATCGCAATTCAATCTCCGCAGATAAAATGCTGGGTAAATTTCGATTAAAACAAACTCCGATCGCCGATCGATCTAATATTGATACACTAAGATATTATCTCACACCTCAAGTACGGCAGAAGAATAAAACAAGTCCTCCTACAAAAGAGATTGTTATTTTAGCTGGGGTGAGAGAATACCGACTCTACAGCAACAGTGAGGCTGAATGTGAATGGTTATTAGCAGAATTGAGTGAATACTTAAATTTACCAATCTCTCGATCGACAAGTTAATATCGATCGAGGCAGTAAGAAATTAGCGTATTGTAGTTTGTTCACCACCAAAGTTAAACTAAGTAAATCGGGATAAGTGTCGGATAATTGTTAGGAGATATTACGATATTTTGCGGGAAAAGATGTCAATTCTTTGTTAATACGAAAACGCTACCTTCATTACCTCTACTGATGCGGAGACTCTCCTCGAGATAGGTAATTTCGAGCCAGGCGGGTGTTTTCCCCTCCTGACGGTTAATGGGAAGATCGATCGCTGTGAATTTTTGACCGCTTTCAATTGCGCTAATTAATCGATCGGGATCTGTATAGTTGATTAACCGTTGTAATCCAACGATCGAACGGTTAAATTGCACATTTACTCTGGATTCATTGACAGGTGTAAATGTTGCGGCGATCGAGACAATTCCATTCAATCCAGGTATTAAATTATTGACTTCAGCAATATTATAGACCTTACTTGTAGCCGGACGGATGCATTGATAAATAGTCCCGAGTTGGACGAGGGGAAATCGATCGATACCAAGTAAACTTTGACTGCTAGTGTAGAGCAGCCGCCAATTACCAGTCAACAGATCGATCGCGGTTGTCAAAGGAAGTGGGTGCGGATTGCGCAACTCTAATTCAGTAATGGCGGCAAGGATTGCCTGTCGATCGATCTTACTAGCTAAGATCCCACGATTTTTACCAGCGATCGCGTCAAGTAGTCTGGCTTTTGGCATCGGAAAGAGGGGATGTTGTGGCAGTGGAGTAGTCACAATGATAAACTATGAGAACTTAAAGCTGAAAAAATTAGTATGTCTGATATCCTCGATCTCGATAACCTTGACACATTCGTAAATCCAGCCTTAAAACAACAACCCCGTTACGAACCAGCACCTGTAATTGCAGTGCAGCGCAATACTTCTATTTTAGAGTGGTTGGAATCTCAAGGAAGACTGATCGATCGGGACGAACGCGATCCAGCCGTATCCGCCTTAGATCAACCTAATGTCGAAGATGAATTATTTGAAGACGATCGTGACTATCAGGAAGAAGAGGATAGTGACGATTCTGATGATAGTGACGACGCTTAGACAGATGTGATGGCGAAGATGCAGATCGCCAAAATTAATTTGACAATATTGCGAATGGAAGTAGTGATGAAATTACCTCGGAGGAAATAGATGGAGGGTAAATCGGCATCTGTAAGGGGTTTGAATCCTACGGGAACTGTATTACTAATTCTACTAGGAACTGTCCTGACTGGATCGATTCTCTGGCTAGATTGGCAGACTGGTAGAAGCTTAATGACATCGCTACTGCTGCCGTTTTTGGTTTCTACCGCTTTGGTAGCGGCGATCGGCTACAGGGCAATTCCGCTGCTCAAGCAGTTGAAAATGGGTCAATTCATTCGGGAAGATGGCCCCCAGGCGCACCTCCAAAAAGCGGGAACGCCGACAATGGGTGGCGTATTTGTGGTACCAGTCGGTGCGCTCTTGGGTATTATTTGGTCGCAATTCAGTCCCGATGCGATCGCTGTAGCTGCTACGAGTTTAGGTTATTTTGCGATCGGTGGTGTGGATGACTGGAAAAGTTTGAGCAACCGCCAGAACGAAGGTCTCACGCCTAGGGGTAAATTATTGTTACAGACGGCGATCGCGATCGCCTTTTGTGCATGGGCTTTGTATAGTAGGGGCAGTGAAATTACTAATGTCCATTTACCCTTCAACATAGTTTTACCGTTAGGGTTCTTATTTTGGGGGCTAGCAGTATTTACATTGCTAGCTGAGAGCAATGCGACCAATCTCACTGATGGCGTAGATGGATTGGCTGGTGGCACGGGAGCGATCGCCTTGGCGGGTTTAGCTGCAATTATCCTCCCCAAAGAACCTCAATTAGCCATCTTCTGTATTTGCTTGAGTGGTAGTTATCTGGGTTTTGTGGTGCATAACCGCAACAAGGCTAAGGTATTTATGGGCGATACTGGTTCCCTCGCCTTGGGTGGTGCTTTGGGTGCTGTCGGGATTCTCACCGAAAATATCTGGGTGTTGCTGGTGTTAAGCGGAATTTTTGCAGTTGAATCGCTCTCAGTCATCGCTCAAGTCGGTTACTATAAAGCCACTAAAGATGCTGAGGGGAAAGGTAAGCGACTATTTAAAATGGCTCCAATTCACCATCATTTAGAGTTGAGTGGTTGGAAAGAAACTCAGGTAGTTGGCTTATTCTACGCGATCGAGGTTCTGCTCGTCCTCATTGGTTTAGCAATCAAGTAAGTTGAAAGTTGGTTTAAGTTTTGAAGAGGCAGGGTGGTTTCATACACCGAAATAAAAATCGCTCAGTCCACTTCAGCGGACTTTTGCTCTTAGCCCGCGATTTATCTGCGGGCGGTTGAAGACTAAGCACCAAGGTTGTTGCCTTTTCCTTTTCTTGTATGAAACCACCATAGGTTTTAGTTTTGAAGAGGGGAACTGTAGACCGTTCCCTTTACCCTTTACCCCGTGCCCTAGATCGTGCCATCTGTCAACCTCAAACAAGCGATTGCTGCAGCAGATAGTGGGATGTGGTCGATCGTCGTCGATTGTCTCCAAACCCTTTCCCTGCAAGAGCTAGATCGCAACGAAACAGTTTTAGACTTAGCCCTGCAAGTACTAATCCAGGGCGATATCGAACAGCAGTGGGATATTGCCAAAATCATTCCCAAACTGGGGGAAATCGCCATTCAACCATTGTTAGAAATAGTTAACGATCGCGACCTCGATTTAGAAGATCGGTGGTTTGGAGCACGAATCCTAGGGGCATTTAAGCAACCCCAAGTGGTGACAGCACTAGTTGCCTTAATCCAACAAAATGAAGATCCAGAATTAACGACGATCGCGAGTGGGGCATTAACTAAAATTGGGATTCCGGCGATCGCCACAATGACAGATCTCTTGGCTACACCCGATCGAGGTATTGCCATCGCCATTCTCGCTCAAATTCGGCACTCACAGACGATCGAGCCATTAATACAAGTAATCGACGATCCCGATCCGCAACTTCGCACCCTCATCGTTGAAGCATTAGGTAGTTTCCACGATCCGCGAATTCCACCGCGGCTGCTGCTAAAACTCACAGATGTAGCCGCTAGTGTTCGTCAAGCCACCGTAGTAGCATTGAGTCTCCGTGGCGATTTAGCTGTTGAATTAGATCTGCTCGAACACTTGAAACCCCGATTATTCGACCTCAATTTGGATGTCTGTAAGTCAACTGCACTAGGTTTAGCCCGATTGCCCGATCCAGAAGTAGTAGGAACTTTGGCAGAAGTACTGGCATCGATTAATACTCCAAATGAATTAAAATCGTCAGTAATTCTCGCATTGGGTTGGATTGGAACTCAACCAGCGATCGATAGTTTAATCGCTGCACTAGAAAACAGATCGATAGATTTAGCACCAGAGATCGTTACCGCAATCGGCAAAACAGAGCGAGAGCGGGTTTATGCCAGTCAAAGGCTCGTCGCTTATTTAAACGAAAAAGAGCTGTACAAGGGACATCCGGCGATCGTCAAACAAGAAATTGCCGCAGCATTGGGGAACCTCGGCAACATCAATACCGTCACAGATCTAGTTCGGCTGCTAAAAGATCCAGACGATCGAGTCAAACTACATGTCATGACGGCAATCTCGAAACTCACTTCAATAGTTACCGTCGAAATGTTACCTAAAAAACCAGAGTTTCCGCCAGATTGCGGGAACCAGTAAAATCTCCAGAAGAAAATGTGAAGGAAATGATAACTTAAGTGGGTAAGCTAGGTTTGACAGCAATGTCCGGCAACTCAATCACTAGAGTTTTATAGATTTTAATAATGCCTCGATTCTCAACTTCTTTACTATTCCAGTCCAGCGTATTGCTAGCAGCCGTGCTGGTAACAGTCCCCAGCAGACTTCATGCGGAAACTACTTTCGATCGTAATCTCAATCTCCAGTCCCAGACATCAACAGCCGCAAAACAGGCTAATCTGAAGGCTAATTCAGCACCAATCCCAACCAAGCCCAGCCGACAGCTAATAACTCCGCCCAAACAAAATACTGGCTTGTCATCAACTGGATCGATTATTTTGACTCCTACTCCAGTCGTAACTAGCAATAATTCAATTCCCACAACTCCTCAACAACCCACAGTAACGCCCAAATTTAAACCTACTGTCACCGCAAGTACTGCGCAACCGCCAGTGCAAAATGTTGTCAATTTGCTGCTCAAGCTCAACGAAAAGCAGGTGTATGTTTATAAAGGTGATAAAATCATCGCCAAGTATCCTGTGGCGATCGGCAAGAAAGGCTGGGAAACTCCCACAGGGGAATGGCAAGTCATGGAAAAAATCAAAAATCCAGCCTGGACAAGCTTTAAAACTGGAGAAGTAGTCGCAGCAGGGAAACAAAACCCCCTCGGACAACGCTGGATTGGCTTTTGGACTGATGGTCAAGATGTTATTGGTTTTCACGGTACTCCCGATGTCAAATCGATCGGTACGGAAGCATCACATGGCTGTGTACGGATGTTCGATCGAGATGTCAAAGCACTTTTCCCGCTAGTTCAAGTAGGTACCACCGTTAAGGTCGTTAATTAAGTTGAAAGTTGAAAGTGTTGACTCCTTGTACTCAGCGTACTCAGCAGAGTCAAAGCGATAACAGGATCGTTCAATTGCTAACGTCGGGTGAAGGATCTCGTAAGCTCAATTCTTCTGAAGAGGACTATTAATTGTTAGCCTGCACTTCAGTCTCGGGTAGTATCTGAGCGGAGCAGCTATTCTTAACCCGTTAGCGGAGCATCGGAAACCAGATAACCTGATGTTAATTAATGATAAAAAAAGGAGTGGAAACTAATTACCACTCCTCAACTTTTAATTCTACTTAAATGGAATTCAGATACTCAACCTGTACTGTTATCTGGATGAAATTTAGCACCATCCTGTTCCAGGAATTATCATTAATTATTAGCGTCAAGCGTACTTGTCTTTATCAACTGTCAACCATCACTGTTCGGCGAGTTTCTGCAGAGATTCTGGCAGCATCCGCGACGCGTAGAGTTCCGAGACTAGCCGCAGGAGTGACATAAATTGGTTGTCCATCAATTAAATGGTCGAGCACGAGTTCCAAATCTTTAGCAAATAAACCTTTCCGCGCACCTAGATCCAGTGGCGTAGAGATGCCAGATTGAATTAATACCCCCTCATCACCATCGAATACTAACGCCCCATTTTCCCCATGCACCTCAAACTTGCGGGAATTTTGCCATAAACCTTCGCCCTTACCATAAATAACTTCGCCGATCGCGTTAGTATTCTTGAAACGTAGTTGGGCTGTACAGAGACAAGTTTTATAGTAATCTCCCACACCACCCCAATACCGATTATGGCAATTGATGCTCTCGATCGATCCAAATAAGTCTGTAAACCGATGGAGGCGGGAAAGTGCCGCACTCAGGGGAAATCCGAACTCAGAGCGATGAAAAGTCCATTTTTCAGGGATAGGACGCTGGGTGACGATCGTGCTGTAGCGAGCGTAATAGACCTCGCCCAGATGATGCAACTGTTCGCGCATCATCTGATGGAGTCCACCGAGGAGTTCGATATGTTCGACATGGAGCAATAGTTTTTTTGCCGCAGCCAGCTCGATGATTTCGGCTGCTTCCTGGGGATTGAGAGCGAGTGGATACTCCACAATTGTATGCTTTCCAGCCTCGATCGCGGCGCGGACGATCTGACCGTGGTCGCCATTGATCGTCGCCACAATGACTAGATCGATATCTGACATTTGTAATAATGTCGGCCAATCGGTGATGGGTAAAGCATTACAGCTCTCGGCAAATTCTACCGTCCGTTCGGGCGTTCTACCCGCGACAGCGACTAAATGAGTGCGGGATTCGGCGACGATATTTTGGGTGCGGACTTTGGCTGCAAATCCTGTTCCTATCACTCCAACACGGATCGGGAGATTAATTTCTCCATAACTAGCGATCTTAGACATAAGATTTTCTAATATTATAAAGCGATCCAACAAACAACCAAATTGAAGGTTGGAAAATATTATAGCCGCTGTCCCAGTCGATTATTCGATCGGATCGGCAGAGCCTTTTTGTTACAGCAAACCTTTGACAGGTAAAGACTACAGTCGATATTCGATCGTCTATTCACCTGGGAGATATAAGTAATTAGGATGAATCCCCGCAATTCGATTACGAATACCATTCGACTTTAGAGATACTTATAGATACAGATGGGGAGATTTTCCCTTAGTATTCAGATAGAGCTGAAAAATACTGCGATTAGCTGGGCAATCCGCTCAATCGCAGTTAACCACAGATCTAGTTGGGCAAGATCGCCTGACTACAGACAAATTTGTCCGTATCCGCAATTTTCAAGCGAAATAGAGAGGAATCAATCGAACATGGCAACTTATAAAGTTACTTTAATCAACGAAGCTGAAGGTCTAAACACAACTATCGATGTAGCTGACGACACCTATATCTTAGACGCAGCAGAAGAGCAAGGCATCGACCTGCCTTATTCTTGCCGTGCAGGTGCTTGTTCTACCTGTGCTGGTAAAATCACTGCTGGGGAAATCGATCAGTCCGATCAATCTTTCTTAGATGATGACCAAATCGAAGCAGGTTACGTTCTAACTTGTGTTGCTTATCCCAAGTCTAACTGCACTATTCTGACTCACCAAGAAGAACAACTCTACTAAAAAGAATAGTTCTTCTAAATTAAGAAGAGGGTAAGTAATACCTTGCCCTCTTTTTTAGTGCGGGTGCTTGTTCGACCTGTGCTGGTAAAATCACTTCTGGTGAAATCGATCGATCTGAAACTAGCGAAAAGACCTGAATTATGATTGACGATCGAGGATAATGTCAATTTTTGGATAGTTTTGAGGAATACTAAGGGTGAGTTAATGCTGAAACTTCATATGAAATCTTGAAAGTTTTGATAAGATTTGGCATTCTCAAAAATCTCGAATTTCTTAGTAACTAACAAAGCATCTACAATGAAATTAAAAACTTCAGTCCACTCCATCCAAGTGGCGATGGGTGTGTTCGTTGTGTCTACAATCACTGGATTGTCTAACCCCAATGTGGCTTCGGCTGTCACAATAACTTATGAAGCTCCGAATGTTTTTTCTGCTAGCACTGTGCTTGGATCTACCGTCCAGAATGATTTTGAATCTTTGAGTATTAGTACTGGTAATTATGCAAATTACCCAAATTCCACTTTTGGCTTTATCGATGCTTCTACTACCCATAGTTATACAGCAAAATACGATAATCTCGAAGTTGCAAAATATGGTGGTAGTGGTCAAACGGCTGGGGCTGGATATACTGGAAAATTCGCAGTTAATACCAAAAGTACTGGCGTTACTAATCCCGCAATTATAACTACAAATTTAACTTTCACCGACAATACCGCAGGTGGAACTGCGGCGGGTATCAAATACTTTGGTCTATTCTTTTCGTCGTTAGATGCTGGGAATCAATTAACGTTTTACAATGGCGCAAACATTCTTGCTCAGTTATCAATTAGTAACTTTTCAAAACTTGTAAGTAACTCTCCTAGCTTTAACGGTGGTCCATATGGTCAACCTGGTACTTTCTTCAACTTTTATGCTGATGCTGGAGAACAGTTCACTAAAATCGCATTTACTCAAACTACTACGGGTGGCGGCTTTGAGCATGACAATCATACCTTCCGCATTCCCAATGCAGTTGCTGTTTCAGGAACTGGGGTGGGCTTAGGTGGTTTGACGTTCACTGGCAATGTCAACACTACCGCCGTTCCAGAACCCTTTACCATTATCGGTAGCATTATCGGCGGTACAGCAGCCTTCAGAATGAGAAAGAAACTCAAAGCGAGTGGTGATTAGAGCGTTGCTGAATGTGGGTATAAAATTTAGGTTAGGGGCTTGATGAAGCGGCGGTTTTATTCGGAGGGAACCTCCGAATAAAAAAACCGACAAGACATTGCCCCTAACCTAAATTTCAGGAGTTGCCTTGAAATTACACTATATCTATCTCTAACCGTCCCCCCGCCACCAAGCTAGGGGATCGATCGAGGGCGAATAAGTCGGCCAATAATATAAACTACGATCGTCTGGTACTAACGACGGTTGCGGGAAGCCTAATCCCAAGCATAAATGGCTTAGAACCCTAGCGTATTCTCGATCGTGACCTGGACAACCTAAATGAGCATGAGCGTACTCATGGGCGACGAGAGCCAGCCAATCAGCAGGTGCGACTCTACCCACATCGACCAAAATTGTCGTCGGTACGGCAGTAATATTGCAAAAGCCATCTAACTGTACGGATGATGCAAATGGGATGGCGAAGATCTGAACAGGTTTTCGCTCGATCGGATCGAAACAATCATGACAAGCATTAAGATGGGCTTGGAGCAAGATATTGACCGACTCAATCCGCGTACCAATCCAGTTGCAAATCGAGACTCGATCGCGTAAATTGTCCATTACGTCCAGCATCTGCGGATCTGGTAATAGAGATTGAATCCGTTGGAGATATTCAACTCCAACGCTATATGTTTTAGTTTGTTTGCTAGCTATCACCAACCAAGCGGGGAGAAAATTGAATTGGGATCGATAGTTCCTGACTCAGTAGCGACTGCATCAACTTTTGAATCGTCGAGTACGCGAGTCTCAGTGCAGAATGTCGCCGTACTAAAGCCACCCATCCGTTTCACAGTACTGCTACGAACCCGCACATTTGGACTAGGAAACCAGAACCGTTCCACCGAACTCATGATGTCATATTCAGTGATCAATACCAGTCCCCCATCATTGTCCATATGGTATTGTCCAGCGACAGAGACGATTTCAGCATACCCTCGATCGCGCAACAATTGACCGCTATGAGGTTTGTCGGGGTTAGGAACTAGCGCGAATACAGTCTTCCCCTCATGATTTTCGCCCTCTTGATCCCAACCCATCGAAGCCGCCCAAGTCACACAACAGCCGCCCACCGCGAGACTAGGATCGACTTGGTGAGATTCACACAGCTCGATTATTTCTGGATCTTTAGCCGCCAGTGCTTTCACCTCAATCTCTGATTCCCCCATCTCCGATCTTCTAAAAGCAAGGTGATGCGTGGTGCGTTTCGATCTCCATCTACCAGCACTATGCTGAAAAAACTCCATTACGTCCATCATGGGCGGATTCTTCTTATTAACTCAGCTTTAATTTTAGCAAGTTTGGGAAAGTTGGGAGTTGGGAGTTCATAGTTGGGAGATTGAAGAAGGGCTACTCCAAACTCCCAACTCTCTCCCTCAATTGTGGTAAAGTTTTGTTAAAATACATAATTGGGATACCCGCCCGCCCTCACTACTCCTGGAGAAAATTAATTTCATGCTGCGACTGGAACATATCTGCAAGATTTATCCCACAGGAGAAGTCCTCAAAGACATTAATTGGGAAGTCAAGTCAGGAGATCGAATTGGACTAGTAGGTGCGAATGGTGCGGGTAAATCTACCCAAATGAAGATTATCGCTGGGCAAATCGAACCCACCAGCGGCGAAATTATTCGCCCGAATAGTCTGAATATCGCTTATCTCAATCAAGAATTTGATGTAGATCCGAGTAAGACTGTCAAAGAAGAATTATGGCAAGCATTTGGTGAAGCTAATCGCGTCCATTCCGAACTAAATGAAATCCATCATCAACTCGAAACTGCTGCTGGCGACGAGTTAGATAAATTGCTGACTCGCATGGATAAATTCCAGCGATTGTATGAAGCCTTAAATGGCTACGCATTAGAAGCTGAAATTGATAAGATTTTACCCGAAGTCGGGTTTGAATTAGAAGATGCCGATCGATTGGTCAGTGCCTTTAGTGGCGGTTGGCAAATGCGGATGAGTTTGGCTAAAATCTTACTCCAATTCCCCGATTTACTACTACTAGATGAGCCGACAAACCATTTAGACTTAGAGACGATCGAATGGTTAGAGAATTATCTCCGCAAGCTCGAAACGCCGATGGTAATTATCTCACACGATCGCGAGTTCCTCGATCGACTTTGCAATCAAATCGTCGAAACAGAACGCGGTGTTTCAGCTACCTACCTCGGCAACTATTCATCCTACCTCGAACAAAAAGCTGAGAACTCATACGCTCAATTAAATGCCTTCGAGCGTCAACAAAAAGAACTCGAAAAACAACAAGCCTTCGTCGAAAAATTCCGAGCTAGTGCAACTCGCAGTACCCAAGCAAAGAGTCGCGAAAAACTCCTCGATAAAATCGAACGGATTGAAGCACCAGCATCAACAATGCGAACTCTCAGCTTCCGCTTTCCACCAGCTCCTCGCAGCGGTCGCGAAATAGTTGAGATTAAAAATTTAGAGCATGTCTATGGTGATAAAATCCTATTCATGGGCACAGATTTATTCATCGAACGTGGTGACAGAATCGCATTCCTCGGCCCCAATGGTTGTGGTAAATCCACCCTATTGAAAATGATTATGGGGATGGAACATCAAACTAGTGGCTCTATTACTCTGGGCGAACATAACGTCATTCCTAGCTATTTTGAACAGAATCAAGCAGAAGCATTAGACCTCGATAAAACAGTGCTAGCAACTATTCACGATGAAGTTCCCGACTGGAAAAATGAAGCAGTCAGAACTTTATTAGGTCAGTTCTTATTTACTGGCGACATGGTGTTTAAAAAGGTTGAATCTCTCAGCGGTGGAGAAAAAGCCCGACTTGCACTCGCAAAAATGCTACTGATTCCAGCCAACTTACTAATTCTCGATGAGCCGACCAACCACTTAGATATTCCAGCCAAAGAAACACTAGAAAATGCTCTCATCAACTATGATGGAACAGCTCTAATTGTTTCACACGACAGGTATTTTATCTCCCAGGTTGCCAATAAGATCGTCGAAGTTCGCGATGGCGAGTTCCGCGTATATCTCGGTGACTATCACTACTATCTCGATAAACTAGAAGAAGAACGCCAAGCCGCTAAACAAAAAGCTTTTGCGGCAGCAGAAGCAGCCAAGAAAGCAGCCAAGGCTGAAAAGGCTAGCGCGAAGAAGAAATAGATTTACCCCACTCCAGTCTTCCCCTTTCTAAGGGGAGGGTGCAAGAACCAAGCGATTTGTGTAAAAGAAAATTGGCGTTGCTGAATTGATGTATGGTATGCCCTCGAAATTTAAGGTAGGGGTAATGTCTTGTCGGTTTTTTATTCGGGGGTTCCCCCCGAATAAAACCGCCGCTTCATGAATTACCCCTACCTTAAATTTCGAGGGCATACCATACATCAATTCAGCAACGCCAATTTTCTTTTACACAAATCGCTTGGTTCTT
>NZ_JANOJV010000044.1:0-5564 GCF_031418915.1 Chamaesiphon sp. VAR_48_metabat_135_sub
GCGATCGATTGTTGCTGCACGCGCACCTTGGCTTGTGCCGATCGCAATACCTGTGCGGCTGTCTTAGCTTGGGTGCGGGATTGCTCTGCCTGTTGACGCGATATTGCCCCCGCTGCGGCTAGACTACTATACCGAGCTGCATCAAATTCGGCTTGTTGGAGTTGGAGCCGACTCTGTTCGACTTGGGTTTGGGCATCGCTAACTTGAGCCTGAATTTGACTAATCCCCATCTGGCGAGAAGCTAATTCTGCCGCTGCTTCCGCTGTTGCTGCCTTCAGGAGGGAGTCATCGATTCTCGCTAAAGTTTGACCTTTCTTGACTCGATCGCCTACATTCACATTCAATTGTCGCAATTGTCCTTCTGCCTGAGCACGAACCGCCACTTCTTTGAAAGGTTGAGTTGTCCCTGTGTACTCTCTCGTTGAGACTAGGGGCACTGTCGCCGCGATCGCCACATCTACCGCCGTTGCTTGAGTTCGCTCTGCTCCAGGCGGCTTAGTCTGGGCACCAGCATCATCTTTGGGCACACTACAACCGGACAATGCGATCGGTAATAGACACAGAGATATTACTATCGATCGCTGGAGTCGTAAATTCAAACTTGAACGAGCGGAAGCAATCATAAATATGAAGTGCCGTAAACATCAGGGACACAAAAGCAAAGCAGCAGTCGCTCAGACAATTATTATGAAAATATAACAATTATTCTCAGTTTAAAACATCTATCTATAGAAGGATCTTTTGAAAGGTAAATAACCAGAAAATAGGAAGAAAGTCATGGGTGACAACAGCTAAAAAATCGGTAAATTTGCAATCTAGCCCAAATTAATACCGATAGAAATCCCTACGATTAAAATTGTGGCTATTGTTACAAAATTTGGATCTAGCCTCACAACTAACTGTCCTCGCGACTATACCTAAAGGTATTAACTAAATCTATATATAGAAGGATGGCTGGAAAAGATCGAACTTGTATTGTTAGAGATGAAACAGTTGTAAAAAACTTCAAGACATAGGAACAAGTAAGATGTCACTCTATAAAATCAAAGACTTCGATCCCGACTACAACAGCCACTCAGACGATCCCGATATCAAAGGATTGTCTATGTATGCAGGGACTGAGGAAATCGGGTCTATTAATGACGTTTTAGTAGATGGCGAAGGCAAGTTTCGCTACTTGGTAGTCGATACTGGTGGCTGGATTATGGGTAAGAAAGTACTCCTACCCATCGGACATGCTCGCATCGACTACAAGGGCAAACGTGTCTACGCTGACAACCTCACCAAGGCACAGGTTGAAGCCCTGCCCGAATTTACCAGTGATATGTTGATGGACTACGACCAAGAGGAGCAGGTACGCGGCGTTTATCGCTCTACACAGCCTGCTGCAAATGGGGTTGGTTATGCTGGTGCAATGTCGGCTCCAGCTACAGTAAATTCTCCACCAACACTCGATCTCGAAGCAGGTTATGCAGGTTATGACCGCGATACCTATGGTTATGAACAAGAACCTGAGCTATACAGTCTAAACGAGGAAAATCATCCTAACTTAAAACTGTATGAGGAACGGTTAATTGCTAGTAAAAATCGTCAGAAAACTGGCGAAACAGTAATTAGTAAACGGGTTGAAACTGAAACTGCAAACGCTTCTGTAGCTGTTGAGAAAGAGCGAGTCATAGTCGAACGAATTCCCGTCAACTCTGGCACCGTTGTTACTCCAGGCGAAGCTAATTTCCAAGCAGGGGAAGTCGCCCGCATGGATGTTTATGAAGAAGTGCCTGAATTTCACAAAGAGGCATTTGTACGGGAAGAAGTGCGAGTTAGCAAGGTTGTAGACCAAGAAACTGCTACGGCTCAAGAGCAACTCCGGCGCGAAGAGCTAGATGTTGATACTGAAGGTCGTCCGGTAGTTAACAACATCTAAAATATCGATCTTTTCTATCTGGGTTAATTTTGCGATTGACATAATTAATCCAGATAGCTAACACCATCGTCATCAGGATAACTATGATTTCTAAAGAGCTTGAATATAGCGAACGCGCAAGCGCACCCCAAGGTGGTCGAGATTCTGACGTAGTTTATCACACAAAAGTTGATTCTACATCAAATATTGTGACCCAAAAAAGTTTTTCTTTGTTAGAAGAACGCCTGAAAATCGAGCTAACTCAGCACAAGATTGGTGAGATTGTCATCCGCAAAGAAATTGAAACGCAGCTTGTCAGCGTGCAAGTACCTGTGCGGCGTGAAAAGCTGATAATCGAACAAGTAAGTCCAGCATATAAACTGCTTGCCGAAATAGATTTAGGTGAAACAAGTAACTCTAGCGGTGCAACTATCAAGCCAATATCTGAAAACGGAATGTCAGCTAATAGCGATAAAAAATCTAGTACGATCGAGGTTGATTCTCTACCTAAAAATTTAGAGCGACGAATGACTCCGCCGACAGTTTACGGATCTACCGATTCACTCAAAGCTGCTAGCCAACTATTAAGTGCGATCGCTAGTCTACCTCGTCATGATTGTGGAACCGTTCAGATTGAAATTGCTCTGAAAGATTCAAAGCATCAAGCTAGCTATCAGGCATTAGTCGATCGCTATTGCCAAGCTTAAATATATTCTCAATCTAGCAAATAATATCGATAAATTACTATGAAAACAGAATCCTTGGCTACAGATATGTTGGCTGATGCTGAATCAGTTACAACCGACCACAACTCATCAACTGAGGCATGTGAAATGAACACCGAAACCCTAATAGATCTACCCGATCCTACCGAACCAATGACGATCGCTGACGATCCGATGATTGAGCCAGCAGAACCTGGGCAATCTATTCAATCAGAAATAACAGCATTTGTTGAAAATGCAGCAGCCACCACCACTGAATTATTCAACAACAATCGGCAGCTTTTTATCGTATCAGGCTGGATTGTGCTAGCTATCTTTGGTGCTAAAATTATATTTGCAACCTTGGGTATAATTGACGATATTCCTCTAATTACGCCAATTATCAAACTTGTTGGTTTGGTATCCGTCGTCCGGTTTACTGCGCGATATTTGATTCGCAAGCAGGATCGTCAAGAACTGAGTGAAATTATCGATCGAACTAAAGTATCAGTATTAGGCGATCGCTAATCACTTTACTTTCTTGAGTCAATCGTAATGTAGGGGTAATTCATGAATTACCCCTACATTACGATCGACAATTTACAATGCCTGTTTTAATGAAGCCATATCAATTACAAAGCGATATTTCACGTCACTCTTTACCAATCGATCGTATGCTTCATTAATATTCTGAATCTGGATAAGTTCGATATCCGAGGTAATATTGTGCTTGCCACAAAAATCTAGCATTTCTTGAGTTTCTTTGATGCCGCCAATTAAGGAGCCGCTGAGACTACGCCGACCGTAGATTAGGCTACCCACATTCAAAGAAAGTGGTTCTGGTGGTACGCCGACTTGGGTCAGGTTGCCATCGCGTCCCAACAGCAACAGATAAGCGTTGATGTCGTGTGGCGCGGATACAGTATCGAGAATGAAATTGAAGCTGTTGAGGTGTTTTTTCATCTCGTCCGCATTCTTAGAATTGACGACTTCATCTGCTCCCAGTCGCAGCGCATCTTCAACTTTATTCGACGAAGTGGTGAAAACTACCACATGTGCGCCCAAAGCTTTCGCTAATTTCACCCCCATGTGTCCCAACCCACCGAGTCCCACTACGCCAACTTTCTGACCTTTGCTAACCTTGTTGTGGCGCAATGGTGAATAGGTGGTGATTCCAGCGCAGAGCAGTGGAGCGGTGGCGGCGAGATCTAAATGCTTGGGAATTTTCAACACAAATGCTTTATCCACAACAATGCTTTCGGAGTATCCACCGTAGGTAATTCCGCCTAGCTGTTTGTCAGGAGAGTTATAGGTAAATATTGTGTCTGGACAGAATTGTTCTAAGTCTTCTTTACAGTTGGCACAGGTGAGGCAGGAATCGACCATACAACCCACCCCAACGGTATCGCCTTCCTTAAATTTGTTGACATCTTTGCCAACTTTTACAACTCGCCCGACGATTTCATGCCCAGGTACGCACGGGTAAGTGGTACCCGGCCATTCGCTGCGGACGGTATGCAAATCTGAGTGACACACGCCGCAATAGAGAATGTCAATCTGAACATCATGTTTGCCGACATCGCGACGTTTAATCTTGAATGGCGCGAGTGGACTTGTAGCGTTTTGAGCTGCGTAGGCAATAGTTTTCATCGATTATTTGTTTGAGTAAGGAATAAGGATTAAATCAGATCGGGATTTTCCTTCACCCCAGCCATCACCCAGGTAGGGGCAATTTATGAATTGCCCCTACCTGGGTGATGGCGCAAAAGTTCCAAGTTATTTAATCCACGATCCTAAGCTTGTTAATCTATCGAACTAAACCCAGTTCCACTAATTCTTGAGGAGATGCGAGTAAATCGATGCCCACGAAGAAAATCCGATCTTCCTCATCGAGCAGAAACCGCCATGCTAGATTAATCCCCACACTCTCCCCAAACCAAGGAGTTTGCACTTTTCCCGTCACTTTAATCTGGGTAAATCCGCCATCTGCTGGCTCAGAGACTCCCTGCTCTGGCAAAAGTTTGAGTCCGTAGCACTCTGCGTGCATATAGTCGAGAATGCGCTGGTGACCGACGATCGGCTCTTGGAAGGGAGGTTTGAGGGCACCATCTGCGACAAATAGAGCCACGGCTGCGGGGAAGTCAAAGGCGTTCATATCTTCCATATAACTGAGGACAGTTGCATTGTTGATGCCCTTAATGGTGACTTGGGCGCGAGGGGCAGCATCTTTTGGGGGAATTACAGGTTCTGTGACTTTGGGCGTACCACCCATTGCGGCGAAACCCATATTAACGACGATATCCTGAAGGACTGTAAGCTGTTGTCCTCCTTCGAGTCGATCGATAATTTTGAGTAAATCGGCGGCCTTCGAGGATAGCTTATAGCCTTTGGGAATCGGGGCGACGATAGTTTCTTTCATCCACTCGCTTAACTGATACCAGAAGCCCAATTTGACATTGGTACCGAAGGCTGAATAGGTGCGACAGATCGGTGTATCGGTATGGTTGACGAGATCGCACATTACTTGCGTTTGCTCTAATGCTGGCATCTGCTTGATTTCAGTCAAGGTTGCTTGGGCAAATACCATATTCGCTGACGACATTGCAGCGGGGGTAATTTTAGTGCCCATTTCGGTGTAAGCAAACCACAGTAATGCTAATTGATCCTCGGCGTTGAGTCGATTATATGATGCAACGATCGTGGGAATCGCATCATCAATTAAAGTATCTGGAAAAATGGAATTGGCTCGATCGAGTGTATATGACATGGTTAATTGATAATTGATAATTGATAATTGCGGATGCGCGCACGCCCTAGTTCCCCGACGGTTTGCGAAAAGTGCGGTCTTGGGGTTTCCCCGTCTTGTCTCACCTTTTTTGACGGGGAACCCGTCCAAAGGTGAGCCGCAAGTAGAGCACCTTTTCAAGACAGCGGCTTTTTTATTCGGGGGTTCCCCC